>JBBTPG010000145.1:0-5413 GCA_038066315.1 Chloroflexota bacterium
GGCGTGTCCGTCGGCGCCGGGATCGACGTGTTCGTCGCCGGAGGCGTGTTCGTTGGGATTGGCGTGTGCGTCGGCGTCCGCGGCGGGCGCGGCGTGTTCGTCGCCGGCGGCGTGTCCGTCGGGCTCGGTGTGTTCGTCGCCGTCGGCGTGTCCGTCGCGCTCGGCGTGTTCGTCACCGTCGGCGTGTTCGTCGGCGTCGCGGTGTTGGTCGGCGACGGCGTGTTCGTCGGCGTCGGCGTGTCCAGCGCGCCGTTCGAAAGCGCGATCTTGTCGAAGTACACGCCATCACCCTGCGCGACCGCATGCACAACGAGATCGATCTTCATGCTCAGTTCCGTCGTGACGAAGTTGATGGTGCCGCTGTAAGAGAGCCAGCCGCTGTTCGCCGAAAGCGTCCCGGACGGATGCGGCGCGGCCCCAACTGAACACGCGTTGTCCGTGTACACCGTCACGTCCACGGACGCCGTCTGCGTGCCGCTTCCGCCCGGCGTCTGCTTGTAGCTCGCCGCGACCTGATAGTTCCCCGCGCCCGACGCCGTGATGTCGATGCACTGCGAAGCGATTCCGTCGCCGGCGCCGCCGCTTGACCGCGCCACCGTCCCTGCGCCGGAAGCCGGGTTCAGGTCTCCATCTTCCGTGGAGATCCACGTGATCGACGAGTTCGCCGCCGCCGTCCAGCTCGCCGCATTCGTGTCGAAGTTGCCGTTCGTCACCAGGCTCGGCGCCGCGGTCGCATCGCCGGCCGAGCCGATGAAGACGATCGTCAGCGCCAGCGCGAGCCCGCCGAGCGCGATCAGGTACAGGTGCAATTGCTTGGTCATACCGGCCATCCTCCATCAACTGGACACAGCGCCTTCGCGCACCCGCAGGAACGGCGCAGGGCGCGGCGTTTCCCCAATTCCCTCGTAGATGAATCGGCCGGTATCGCCCGATCCCTAGGGTCGAGCACCCTTATATTCCGGTGCCGTAAGGAAAGATCAGGAAGAACGTGTAGTAACTCGGCCATGCCGGCCGTCGCCCCGGGCGCAGATCCATGCGGCGCGCCCGCGCTGTACGGCCGGCGAGAGCCGTTGTGGGGCAGCCGCCTGGCTGCCCTGCGCCCGAGCCGCGGCCCTACACGCCCGTTCTGCCGGCGACGACCCGCCGCAGCACACCGGCAATGTCGACGTCCGAAGCGCCGCCGGTGCTGACGTCACGCCGCTCGAACGACCGCAGCGTCAGCACCACGAACGCGGCCGAGATGCCCAGCAGCAACCCTGCGTGCCACCAGTCGATGCCGTGTACCAGCGATGCGCCCGAGCCGTAGTAGTAGAACGGCGTCGCATACCGTAGATCTCGCAGCGACTCGACGCCGTTCGCCAGCGTGCTGATGAAGTACGTCGCCGTCGCGAACCCGATCGCCATACCCGATGCCACGCCGCGACTCGGCGCCACCACGCCCGCCCACAGCGACAGCGCGAAGAACAACAGCGTGATCGGCAGCATATTCGCCGATGCGACCGCCGTATCCAGGAGCGACACGCCGATGTTCACGAACGGGATCGACAGTGCGAACCCCAGCCAGCCGATCGCGATGATCGACGCACTGCCGATCACCACCGCCCCCACCTTCTGCAGCACCACGTCGCGCCGGGCGATCGGCTGTGCCAGCAGCAGGTCCATCGTCCCGGCGCTCTCCTCGCCCGCGATCGCCCCCGTCCCCTGGAGCACCGCATACACGATCAGCAGCACGTCCACCCACCCGAAGTACCGCGCACTCAAATACCCTGCCGCGGTAGCGATGCTCAGGTCCGTCCCGATAAAGGCCTTCACCGCCGCCGGCAACTCGAAGTTCTGCAGCGTGTCGCGCACACTCGGCCACAAGAACACGGCCGTCGACGACATCACCGCCAGCGCGACGCCAAAGCCGACAACTTGCATCCGCTGGTCGCGCAGCGACTTCACGAAGACGCTAGCTTGCCGCATACCGCCGCCCGTTCTCTTCGGTGGCGCCGGGCGTTGCGGCGTTCCCCGAGTAATAGGCCAGGAAGATATCTTCCAGGCTCGGCTGCTCCGTGCGCAGGTCGACAACCTGGCACCGCGCGATCGCCTTGATCACCGCATCGATGCCATCGCGCGCCTGCAAGTGCACCATGTTCCCGTCGCGCCGCAGCTCCCGCACGCCCGGCAACGCGAAGAGGTCCTGCGGCGGCGGCGCCGCGAACGTCACCTCGACGACGTGTACGGACCGCGCCTTCAGCCGCGCCACGTCCTCAAGCGCCACGATCCGCCCGTCGCGGATGATCGCGACCGACTGGCTCAGCCGCTCCACCTCCGGCAACACGTGCGACGAGAAGAACACCGTACGGCCGTCCCGCACGGCGTCCTCCAGGATGCGCGCGATCTCCTCTTGTACCAGCGGGTCGAGGCCGCTCGTCGGCTCGTCGAGGACCAGCAGCTCCGGCCGGTGCATCAGCGCCTGGATCAGCCCGAGCTTCTGCCGGTTGCCCTTCGACAACGCACGGATCCGTTTCGTCGCGTCCAGCCCCAGCCGGTCGAGTAGTTCGCGCCGGTACGCGACGTCGCGCTTCTCCGGGCGGAACGAGTCGATGAAGTCCAGGAACTGTTCGCCCCGCAACCCGTCGTACATGCGCAGGTCGCCCGGCACGTAACCGACGCGCCTGCGCACCTCGATCGTGTCCCGCTGGCTGTCGAGCCCCAGCACGTGCGCGACGCCGGCCGTCGGCCGGATCAGGTCCAGCAGGATGCGGATCGCCGTGGTCTTCCCCGCGCCGTTCGGTCCCAGGAAACCGAAGATGCGCCCGCGCTCCACCGTCAGGTCGATCCCGGCGAGCGCGCGCGTGCTCCCGTAATCCTTCACCACACCGCACAGCTCGATAGCCGGTGCGCTCACGCCATCGCCTCCAGCGACACTATAAGCCACCCGGCCCGGCGGCCATCACTTCCGTGCAGGCTGAGATCGGGCGCGTGAATCACCCATGGCGCTTGGCTGCGGCCACGGCCCGTCCCCCATCAACTCCTCTGTGCCCTCCGTGCTCTTTGTGGTGAATCCGTCCCCCATCTGTGTAATCCGTGAAATCTGTGGTTCCCGTCCTCCATCTGCGGTTCCGTCAACCCCCCGCCACCGCTAAAATCCCCATCGCGACAGCAGCCCGAGGAGGCCCGACATGCTCCCCAGCCACGAGTTCCCCGGCAACTACCTCTTCTACCTTTCGATGGTCGCCGGCGTCGCGTTTCTCGCCTACTCCGTCGCCGTCAAGGTCTCCGTCTTCGCCCGCGGCAAGGGCGATAACCGCTTCGACCACCTGTTCGAGCGCCTCACCTCGCTCGTCCCGTACCTCCTCGGCAACGCGCGCGTCGCCCGCAAGCGTTACTGGTACAGCGGCGTGCTGCACTCGCTGATCTACTGGGGCTTCATCGTCCTCCAGATCCGCACGCTCAACTTCATCCTCAAAGGCGTTAACGAAGACATCTCCTTCGAACACGTCTTCGGCTTCTTCTACGACATCACCGTCCGCGCGCCGATGGACGTGTTCAACATCCTCGTCCTCGTCGGCTGCGGCATGGCGGCCTGGCAGCGGCGATTCTGGAAGCCCGCCCGCATGACGTTCAACATGGACGCCTGGATCATCCTCTTCTTCATCGCGTTCCTGATGGTCACCGACGTCATGACGAACAGCCTCGAAATCGCCACGGACCCGCAGGGCGGCGAGAAGTGGTCGTTCCTCGCCTACACGTTCGCGAAGCTCTGGGACGGCATCGGCCTGTCGCGCGGCGTGCAGGAAGGGATGCTCAACTTCTGGTGGTACGCCCACCTGTTCGACTTCCTCGCCTTCGCCAACTACCTGCCGTACAGCAAGCACTCGCACGTGCTCAGCGTCGCGCCGAACATCCTCTTCCGCCGCATCGCCCCGACCGGCCAGCTCCAGCCCATCAAGGACTTCGAGAGCCTCGAGCGCTTCGGCGCCGGCCGAATCGAAGACCTCACCTGGAAGCAGATGCTCGACCCCTACACCTGCACCGAGTGCGGCCGCTGTGAGATCAACTGCCCCGCCTTCCTCACCGGCAAGGAGCTCTCGCCCAAGAAGCTCATGCACGACATGCGCGCCGCCATCGAACACGAGGTGCACAAGGTCAGCAAGCCGATCTTCGTCTGGGACGCCCTGAAAGCGCCGATGAATGGCGCGAATGGAGCGCACGCGAACGGACACGGAACGCACGCGCCCGGAAATGGATCGCAGGCGCCCGCGCCTGCCAACGGCCACCCCGCCGACCTCACGCTGATCGATGCCGTCGGCTTCAACCCCGTGTGGGACTGCGTCACCTGCGGCGCCTGCATGGAGCAGTGCCCCGTCTTCATCGAGCACATTCCCGCGCTCCAGGACCTGCGCCGCTTCTACACCATGAACGAAGCCAACATGCCCGAGACCGCCGCTGCCACGCTCCAGCAGATCGAGCAGCGCGGCCACCCGTGGCGCGGCGCCCAGTTCACGCGCACCGCCTGGATGGAAGGCCTCGATATCCCCACGTTCGACGGCAGCCAGAAGTACCTCTACTGGGTCGGCTGCTCCGGCGCGATGGTCGACCGCAACATCCCGATCACCCGGGCCGTCGCCCGCCTGCTCGCCGAGGCCGGCGTCAGCTACGGCTGCCTGGGCGACGAGGAGCAGTGCACCGGCGACCCGGCCCGCCGCCTCGGCAACGAGTACCTCTACCAGGAGCAGGCGAAGTCGCTGATCGAAGTGCTGCACGCGAAGGGCGCAACGAAGATCATCACCAACTGCCCCCACTGCTTCAACACCATGGCGAACGAGTACCCGGACTTCGATGGCCACTTCGAGGTGATCCACCACACGACGTTCCTCTCCAAGCTGCTCAAAGATGGCGCCCTCACTCCGAAGCACGATCTGCCCGTCTCCGTCACCTACCACGACTCGTGCTACCTCGGCCGCCACAACGGCAACTACGACAGCCCGCGCGACATCGTAGACGCCCTGCCCGGCGGCGCACGCGTCGAGATGCCCCGCAACCGCGACAACAGCTTCTGCTGCGGCGCCGGCGGCGGTCACATGTGGGTCGAAGAATCGAAGGGCAAGCGCATCAACGTCGCCCGTTCGGAAGAAGCGGTCAGCACCGGCGCGCAGGTCATCGCCACCGCCTGCCCGTTCTGCATCCAGATGTTCGATGACGGCATCCCCACCGTGCAGCCCGACGACACGAATCGCATGAAGACCTTCGACGTCGCCGAGCTCCTCGAGCTCACCGTCATCGGTCCGCCGAAGGAGGGCTCCCCCGCCGCCGCCCTGGGCATCGCCGCCCCCGCCGAGTAGGGGCGCTCGAAGAGTCGCCGAAGGAGACCGCCTGCTGCGCCCGCGCCCGCGACCGGATCGATCGAGATACAAGGGGCGGCCCC
>JBBTPG010000146.1:0-1932 GCA_038066315.1 Chloroflexota bacterium
ACGGTGACCAGGAAAGTGATGTCGATGTACACCGACCCGACCCGCCTCCGTGCCACCGACCCCGGCCACGTCGAAGGCAACCCGGTGTTCATCTACCACGACGCCTTCAACCCGGACGTCGCCGAGGTCGCCGACCTCAAGGAGCGCTACGTCCGCGGCGCCGTCGGCGATGTCGAAGTGAAGAAGAAGCTCGCCGTCGCCATCAACAAGCTGCTCGATCCGATGCGCGAGCGCCGCGCCCACTTCGAGGCGCACCCGGGCCTTGTGGAGCAGGCGCTCGCGAAGGGCTGCAAGGAAGGCCGCGACGCCGCCGAAGCGACGATGGTCGAAGTCCGCAAAGCGCTGCGCCTCGACTACCTGGAGCGCGGCATGCCGGGGAAGGGACGTTAGAGGCGAGATGCGGGAAGCGAGAAGCGGGACCGTGGCGCACAAGCACCTCACCCCCCAGCCCCCTCTCCACGTGGTGGAGAGAGGGAGCTACGTGGTTGAATCGATATGACAACGTACTCTCCGACGCTCGAACAAGTGAAGACCATGGCCGGCCAGGGTAACATCGTGCCCGTGTACCGCGAGGTTGTCGCCGACCTCGAGACGCCGGTGTCCGCCTACTTGAAGGTCGCGCGCGGCAAGCATTCGTTCCTGCTGGAGTCGGTCGAGGGCGGCGAGCGCCTCGCGCGCTACAGCTTCATCGGCACGGAGCCGTATCGCGTGCTGCGCACCGGCGAGAACGCCGCGCTGAACGAGACGCCCGGCGACCCGCTGCTGCAGATCGAGGACGAGCTGCGGCGCTTCACGCCCGTGTCCGTCGAAGGCCTGCCGCGCTTCCACGGCGGCGCCGTCGGCTACATGGCGTACGAGTGCGCGCGCTACTACGAAAAGCTGCCCGTGCCCGATGCCGACCCGCAGGGCTTCCCCGAGGCGATCTTCCTGTTCATCGATACGCTGCTCGTCTTCGACCACCTGCAGCACAAGATCAAAGTCGTCAGCCACGCGCGGCTCGATGGCGACGTCGAGGCGTCGTACCGGCAGGCGACGTGGAAGATCGAGGAACTCGTCAGCCGGCTCGCCAAACCGCTCTCGCGGCTGCCGTACGATACGGCGCGCACGTCGCACGCGGAGCGCGCGTTCGCGTCGAACAACACACGCGAAGGCTTCATGGCGAAGGTCGAGCGCGCGAAGGAGTACATCAAGCGCGGCGATACGTACCAGATCCAGGTGTCGCAGCGCTTCTCGCGCGAGACCGACGCGCAGCCGTTCGAGGTGTACCGGGCGCTGCGCACGGTGAACCCGTCGCCGTACATGTACTACCTGGAGCTGGGCGACATGCACGTCGTCGGCGCGTCGCCGGAGATGCTGATCCGCGTCGAGGAAGGTGTCATCGAAACGCATCCGATCGCCGGCACGCGCCGCCGCGGCCGCGACGCCGAGGACGAGCAGCGGATGGCCGACGAGCTGCAGGGCTCCGAGAAGGAGCGCGCCGAGCACATCATGCTCGTCGACCTCGCGCGCAACGACCTCGGCCGCGTCTGCGAGGCAGGCAGCGTGAAGGTGACGTCGCTGATGGCGATCGAGCGCTATTCGCACGTGATGCACATGGTGTCGCACGTCGTCGGCAAGCTGCGGCCGGACGTCACGACGTATGACGCGCTGCGGGCGTACTTCCCGCACGGCACCGTTACCGGCGCGCCGAAGATTCGGACGATGGAGATCATCGCCGAGCTGGAGGGCGAGCGGCGTGGCGGCTACGGCGGCTGCATCGGCTACTTCGACATGTCCGGCAACTGCGACAGCGCGCTGGCGATCCGGACGATCTGGATGAAGCCGGGCATCGCATACGTGCAGGCCGCCGGAGGCGTCGTCTACGACAGCACGCCCGAAGAGGAGTTCCTCGAATCCGGCAACAAGGCCCGCGCCATGATGCGGGCCATCGAG
>JBBTPG010000146.1:2032-4405 GCA_038066315.1 Chloroflexota bacterium
ATGCGGCGGTCTCGGCGCACATGCTGAACTACGTCGAGCGGATCGAGCAGACGCTACGTGAGACGGCACGTGTCCTAAAGGCCGGGGGATCGTTCGCGTTGTCGGTGCGGCATCCGGCGGATGTCATGCTGTCAGACCAGATTCCTCATCGCATCGAACACTCGTACTGGTATACGCAGCACGACTGGTCGTGGACGTTCGAGGGCGCCGATCCGGTGCGGTTTCGTCAGTGGTTCTGGTCGGTCGCGCAATGGTTCGACATGCTCACGGCCGCGGGCTTCGCGGTCGAACGTATCATCGAACCGGAAGAGCCTTTGGCGGATGGCAAAGGCGACGACGCCGAGCGCGCGCGTCGTGCGCTCGTCCCGTTCACACTGATCATGAAGGCGAGGAAGCGCTGATGGTGCTGCTCATCGATAACTACGACAGCTTCACGTACAACATCTACCAGTACCTGGGCGAGCTTGGCGCGGACGTCGAGGTCGTGCGCAACGATCAGGTGACGGTCGAGGAGATCGAGGGGATGGCGCCATCGCACATCATCATCTCGCCGGGGCCGGGGAACCCGGACGAGGCTGGCATCAGCAAGAGCGTCATCCGCCACTTCGCCGGGAAGATTCCGATCTTCGGCGTCTGCCTCGGCCACCAGTGCATCGGCGAGGTGTTCGGCGGCATCGTCGAAGGCGCGGGCGAGATCCTGCACGGCAAAGTGTCGACGATCACGCACGACGGCAAGGGCGTCTTCGCGGGCATCCCGTCGCCGATCACGGCGACGCGCTACCACTCGCTGGCGATCCGGCGCGACAGCGTGCCGGACGTGCTGGAGGTGAGCGCGACGAGCGAGAGCGGCATCATCATGGGCGTCCGCCACAGGGCGCTGCCCGTCGAGGGCGTCCAGTTCCACCCGGAATCGATCTTGACGCCCGACGGCCACGACATCCTGCGGAACTTCTTGGCGATGAGGGCGTGATATACTGATATCACGATATCAGGAGGTGATGATGAAGCGACTGCTGGTGAGCATGGACGACGAGCGCTACGAAGACCTGCGCCGGTTCGCGTTCGAAAAGAAGGTGCCCATGGCGGAACTGGTCCGGCATGCAATCGAGGAAACGTTCGAAGATCAGCTCGATGGTGTTGCGATCCAGCGTGGACTTGAAGAGCATGCCAAGGATCCCTCGGGCACGGTGACGATCGAGGAGTTGATGGAGCAGATGGGCATTGAACTACCACGTCGAGGTCGTTCGAAGCGCGCAGCGCGCAGCACGCAGGTTGCCAGTTGAGTACCGCGAGCGCGTCACGCGGGCGATCCTAGCCCTCTCGGAGGATCCACGACCACCCTCGTGTCGAAAACTGTCTGGACTGGACATGTGGCGTCTTCGCGTCGGAGAGTATCGCGTGTTGTATACGATTTCGGACAGCCACCGGGAGATCATGGTCCAACGGATCGCAAGGCGGACAACCACCACCTATGACTGACACGTTCACCATCCGCGACGCCATCGCGAAGCTCGTCGAACTTGAAGATCTCTCCGAGTCCGAGGCCGCCGCCTGCATGGAGGAGCTGATGACGGGCACGGCGACGCCGGCCCAGTTCGGCGCCTATGTCACCGCGCTGCGCATGAAGGGCGAGACCGTCGACGAGATCGCCGGCATGGCGCGCGTCATGCGCGAGAAGAGCAGCCGCATCGCCATCGACGGCCCGCTGCTCGATACGTGCGGCACCGGCGGCGACGCGAGCGGTTCGTTCAACGTCAGCACCTGCGCGGCGTTCGTCGCGGCGGGCGCGGGCGCGCGCGTCGCGAAGCACGGCAACCGCGCGATGACGTCGCAGTCCGGCAGCGCCGACGTGCTGGAGGCGCTGGGCGCGAAGATCGACCTGGCGCCGGAGCAGGTGAAGGCGTGCATCGAGCGCGCGGGCATCGGCTTCATGTTCGCACAGGGCTTCCACCCGGCGATGAAGTACGTCGGCCCCGCACGGCGCGAGATCGGCATCCGCACGGTGTTCAACCTGCTGGGCCCACTGACGAACCCGGCCGGAGCCAGCTTCCAGGTGATCGGCGTCGCGCGCGCGCAGCTTGTCGAGAAGGTCGCCGCTGTCCTCGCGCGCCTCGGCACCGAGCGCGCGCTCGTCGTCCACGGCGACGACGGCTTCGACGAGGTGAGCATCAGCGGCCCGTCGACCGTCGGCGAGCTGGCGGGCGGCGCCGTCCGCACCTACCGCGTGTCGCCCGAAGACGCCGGCCTCGCGCGTCACGACGTCTCGTCGCTGCGAGGGGGCACGCCCGAGCAGAACGCCACGGAGCTGCGCCTCGTGCTGGACGGGACGCCCGGCCCGCTGCGCGACTTCACGCTGATCAACGCGGCTGCGGC
>JBBTPG010000147.1:0-2360 GCA_038066315.1 Chloroflexota bacterium
ACCCGCCGCGCGCGGTACTCGCCCGCCCGCAGGGCGGCGATGAACGACGCTTCGTCGCTGACGCCCGCGCTGAACTCCGTCGCGCACACGCCCACCTCGCGCACGGAGTGCGAATCGCTGCCGCCGATGCCGGGCAGCCGCAGGCCGCGCGCGAGCCGCGCCGCGTTGTCGTTTTGGAGCATGCCTTCGGTGCCGTTTTGCTCTTCGACCGAGTCGAACACCGCCGACAGATCGTCGGGCGGCAGCGTGCCGTAGCGGCGGCTCGGGTGCGCGAGGTACATCAGCGCGCCCTCGCCGCGCACGATCCCGTGCAGCTCGTCGAGCGCCGCCATCGCCGGGTGGTGGTCGTGCAGGCCGAACACGAGCACGTGCCCGACCTCCGTTGTCACCTCCATGCCGCGCAGCACGAGGAACCGCATCTCGGCCGCCACGCGCTCGATCTCGTCGTACGGCCAGAGCGCGTCGTGCTCGGTGATGCAGACGCCGTCGAGCCCGCGCGCCCGCGCCGCGCGAACGAGCGCCTCCGGCGTCAGCGCGCTGCAAGGCGACAGCACCTTCGTGTGGCAGTGGAGGTCGATCAGCACGCGCTACCGCGCCTGCTGACAGCAAACGACAAACAGCAAACAACAAAGCTTCACACGCGCTCCCTTTGCTCTTTGCTCTTTGTTCTTTGCTGTGCGCGCAGCGCTACTGCCAGCCGCCGCGCGCGCCCTTCGTCATGCCCAGCGGTCCGACCGGCCAGTTGAAGCCGAGCTTCATCACCGTGTCGATGTCCTCGGCGCTCGCGATGCCTTCGTCCAGCACCTTGCGCGCTTCGGCCACCATCGCGAAGTAGATGCGATTGGCGACGAAGCCGTACTTGCCCGGCGCGTCCTTCACGCGGATCGTCACCTTGTCGAGCTGCTTGCCGACCGCCTCCATCGTCGCGATCGTCTCTTCCGAAGTCTCGGGCGCGTAGATGATCTCGACGGGCTTCATGATGAACGCCGGGCTGAACCAGTGGAAGCCGATGAAGCGGTCGCGCCGCGACACGGCTTTGTTGACGTCGCTGATCGCGAACCCCGATGTGTTCGTCGCGAAGATCGCCTCTTTCTTGACGAGCGCATCGAGCTCCGACCAAACGCTCTTCTTGAGGTCGAGGTTCTCCGGCACGGCCTCGACGATCAGGTCGCAGTTGCGCAGGTCGTTGACGTTCTCCGTGAACGAGAAGCGCCCGATCGTCGCGTCGTACTCGGCCTTCGTCATCTTCCCCCGCTCGACCGCCCCGTTCAGCCCGAAGCGGCCCTCCACCATCGACGCGCGCGTCTTCTCGATCAGGTCGGCGTTGAGGTCGCGGACGATCGTCGTGAAGCCGTGCGCCGCGAACGTCTGCGCGATGCCGCCGCCCATCACCCCGCCGCCCATCACCCCGACCACCTTGATGTCATCGATGTTCATGCCGCCCCCATCTGCTGCGCGCGTCCGCGCGGAAATCTGTGTCTTGTCGGTCTAACGATAGAAAACCTGGAACCTAGAACCAAGAACCGGAAGAGGCTCCTGCGCTGCGACGCTTTCCGCGTGCGCGAACCCCAATCACAAATCACCAAACACTACGACACCAGCCGCCGCACCGTCTCGAACAGCACCTGGCACCCCAGCCGCAGGTTCTCGACGCTGATCCGCTCGTTGTGGCCGTGTACGGTCATCGCCTCGTTCTGCTCCAGCAGGTACGGGATGAAGCCGTACGACGTGATGCCGTGCTGCCGGAACACGCGGGAGTCCGTAAAGCCTGCCGACACGCTCGGCAGCACCAGCGCCTCCTCGACGTGGTCGCGCACCACGTCCTCGATGATGCCGAACAGCTCTGTATCGATCGGCGACGACGGCGTGCTCGACTTGAACACCGTCTCGATCCGCACCTTCGGGTCGCCGATCACGTCGCGCACCTGTTGTGTGAACGCCTCCGGGTCCTGCCCGGGCAGCAGCCGGCAGTCGAGCGTCGCCTCGGCGATGCCGGGGATGACGTTGTGCTTCATGCCGGAGTGCATCGTCGTCGCGCTGACGGTGTTCGTGAGGATCGCGCGCGCGACGAGATTACCGCCGGCCAGCTTCTCCATCGATGCCTGCGACGGCGCGTCGCCCAGCACGCGGTTCCGGTACAGCCGGTCGAAGTACTCACCCAGCTCCGGCACCACGGTCACCGGCCGCGCCCAGTCCTGCACCTTCTGCAGCGCCCGCACCAGCCGGTCGAGCGCGTTGTCCGGATGCGGCACCGAGCCGTGCCCCGGCCGCCCCTCGGCGACGAGCTTCAGCCACAGCGGCCCCTTCTCGCTGATCGAGCAGTTGAACGCCGGCCGCCGCACGCCGAACACCTCCGCCGT
>JBBTPG010000148.1:0-1152 GCA_038066315.1 Chloroflexota bacterium
CGGCCCGGCTACGCCCCGTCGGGTCGGGAGGAGCCACGCCATGCTTGAACACGTCGACCGGGTACAGATCGCCGTTACGGATCGCGAAGCCGCCGCGCAGACGTTCATCGATGTCTTCGACGCGAAGCCGGTGAAGGACGACGAGGTGCGCGTCCTCGCCGCGAAGCGCCGCGTCGTGCACGCCGGTACGAGCGAGTTCGAGCTGCTGGAGCCAAGCGGCGCCGGGCCGGTGCAGGCGTACCTGAATCAGTGGGGCGAAGGCCTCTTCGCGGCCGGCTTCTCGACAAAGGACATCGCCGCGCTCGCGTCGCGGCTGCAGTCGAAGGGTGTGCAGTTCACGGACGAGGGCGGCCAGCTCTTCATCGCGCCGGACCAGACGCCGGGGCTGCGCATGGTGATCTCGCAGGAGGTCGCGCGTCCGATGGTCGGCCTGATGCGCTACCTGTACGAAGCCACGAACCTGATCGAGGACCACATCGCCGCGGCGACCTTCTACGCCGACCGCTTCGGGCTCGACGCGTCGAACTTCGTGCCAATCAAGAGCCGCGATTATGGGTACGTGGGCCAGCTCACGATGTTCAACCCGCCCGACCGTTTGGACCGTATCGAGCTGTCGCAGATCACGGACGCCACGAAGCCGATGGGCCGCTTCATGACGCGGCGCGGCGGCGAGACGCTGTACATGTGCTACATCGAGGCGGAGTCGGTGGACCCGATCTGCGAGCGCCTGGACAAGAAGGGCATGCGCTACGCGCGCGGCGGCGAGAACATGCACAACCCCGACAACATGTTCCTGCACCCCGCGACGCTGCACGGCGTGCTGATGGGCTGCAGCCGCACGAACGCGGCGTGGGTGTGGTCGGGGCGGCCGGAGCTGTTCGGAGTGAAGGCCGCGCCGGAGCACTGAGCCCGCGCCCTACAGCGCGCGCCAGTAGCGCTTGCCTTCGGTGCGGACGATGCGGCCGAAGCCGGGGTGCGGGAAGTGGCCGGCGATCACCGTCATGCGGTCGGCCTCGATGCGCTGCAGGAGCTTCTCGCGCGACTCCGCCGACAGCACGGGGTTCATGTCGAACACAGGCGACCAGCCCTCCGTGACCTGCGCCGGGTGATGGCAGACGTCGCCGATGATCACGCCGGCCTCGCCCGCCGACA
>JBBTPG010000149.1:0-7214 GCA_038066315.1 Chloroflexota bacterium
CGAGACGCCGCGACACTCGCGCATCTCCTAGCGAGAGCGCCGATGCGGGCCGGGAACTACAGCTAGCCTATCCCTCAAATCGTAGTTGCCCCCTCGCCCTATCCCATATGTGCCCGTCCCGCGTCGAAGAACATGTGGCCTCGCCTCGTAAAGGCGAGATGTTGTGGCTAGAACGGATATCCCTTCTTGCCCATGATTCCCTTGAGCGCCGAGATCTCGCCGGTGTGCGCGTAGTTGTTCCCAAGGAGCATCGTGAGCAGGAACGTACCCAGGCCCATCGTTCCCATGCCCGCCGCCGACAGGTCGACATCTTTGTCGAGGTCTGCGGCGCTCAGTCCATCGAAGTAGGACTCGCTGCTCTTATAGACCGTCTGCGCGTAGTCGTTGAGCTTGAGCGGGTCGCAGCGGTACGCCTGCGCCGACGCTGTCGGCTGGTCGAGCGCCACGGATGCGATACCGAGCTTCTTGTCCCACCCGTCGCGCTCCCAGACTGAGGGCTTGCCCTGGAGCACGGAGTTGATCATCACATCCTCGCAGTGGAGGATGTGCGCCGCGACATAGCCGATGGGGTGCGCTTCGCCGCCAGGCACGTTGTTCGCCGCGTCGGGGGAGACATCTACGATGGTACCCTGGTACCAGTCGTGCGAACCCTGGTAGGCAAGTTTGATTGCGTCGATCGCGTTCATGCGACATCTCCTCCTTCGCTGAGCGTATTTGTTGATGCAGTGATCGTATTCTCCGAACGCTCGTTGTCAAGGACGCCATTGTTCGGGGCGTGGTAGGGACGAAGCGTCATAGACGTGAGGATTCCTGTGGCGGACACACACGTACCGTTAGGTACCACGGTTCTTGGTTCAGCCAGCTTGGTCCCAATAAACCCCATTAATTGCAGTTAGAGCTCGATTCGTATCTGATTTCAGCAGTCGAGTTGCGTTTGTTTCCGTCATCCGGCATCTACTCACAACAAGAGCGTGAACAAAAGCCGATACGCCGCGGCTCGACCAACAGCTCCGTCGCTCAGCGGACCGTGATGTGGCCGACGGTGACGAGGTGGCGGGCGTCCTCGTGGGCGCGGGCGGCGCCGGCGGTGCCGTCGAAGACGGCGATGCGGACCTCGTAGTCGCCGGGTGTGAGGGTGCGCGGCGCCAGCGCGAAGTATGACTCGCGGACGATCGCGCCCGGCCGCCATTTCGACGTCTGTAACACACCTTGACCGAGTTCGCGCGACTGCGACCAGACGGGGATGCCCCGGACACTCTGCGCCTTGCCGGTCGCATCGAAGAAGAGCGTGACGGCGCTGAGGTCGACATCGATCCGGCGCTCGGCGCGCCAGTAATACGTGAACTGCACGACCTCGCCGCGCGGTACGACCGCGTCTCCGGCCTCGAAGCCCGCGAGCGTGACGCCGTGCGCGAACGCGCCGTCACGTGCGGCCGCGGGCGGGACGGACGCGACCGTCGTCTCCGGAGCGTTATCGAGCACGGCGAAGAGCGAGCCGGTGGCAACCAGGTCGTCGCGGTACTGCGGCCTCGGCAGCGTATTCACGAGCATCTCTTCGATGCCGTTGAGCATGACGGGCTGCACGGCGAAGTCCTGCGAGAGGGCTCCGCGCGGCGTGCGCAGGCCTTCGGCCAGGTACACGGGACGGCCGTCAGCGATCTGGCGGCGCGTGAATGCGATGACATCCTCGCCTGGAATCGAGAAGATCGGCGAGACGATCACATCGAGCCGCTGTCCCTTCACGAACTGGAGATACCAGAGCGGTGACGCGGCCCAGCTATCCGTCATCACCACGGCGCGCGGCGGCAGCCGATCCAGCGTCGTCTGCGCGAAGTCGTACGCGGTGCGATCGCCGCTACGGTCGACGCGGCTGAAGTTCTTGGCGACAAGCGCCGCGGGCAGCAGCGACAAACAGGCAGCTATGATCGCGGCGTGCAACCACGGCCGCACGCCGGCCCGGCGCGCGGCGGCGCGGCGCGTGATGTCGCTGATCCACGCGGCGGCTACGCCGATCAGAACGCACAGCGCAAGATAACCTGGCGTCAGGTAGTTGTAGACGTTGTGGATCGAATACGTTTCGACGACGAGGGCGTCGAGCGCGATGAGGATCACGAAGTATGAGGCAATGGCCCGGTGCTGCCGCGCGCAGATGAACGCGCCGGCGCCGGCGAGCGCGAGTCCGGCCCACGTGAGGTCGTACGACGGGTACGCCCACAGCACGTCGATGCGGTCGGCCAGCTCAACACGCCAGTAGGCGGAAGGCGTCTGGCCGTTGAGGAACATGGACCAGTAGGTGTGCCAGTTCGCGGGGCGCGCCCACGACACCGCGGGTTCCATCTCGCCTCGGACGGGCACGTAGAGGTAGACGCTGAGGCCGGCGAGGAAGGCGGCCGTCGCGAACATGACCGCCCGCGGCGTGAGGCTTCTCCACCCGAGCGCCAGCAGCAGCAGCGAGGGCGGCGCGACGAGCACGATGAGACGGTGGTTGCACAGGCCGAGCCCGAACGACAAGGCGGCGAGCGCCAGCGTGCGCGGTTGCCGGTCGCGCCACCACGAGAGCATGAGGCGCGTGACGAGCG
Source organism: Chloroflexota bacterium (assembly GCA_038066315.1). Classification (GTDB taxonomy): domain Bacteria; phylum Chloroflexota; class Dehalococcoidia; order DSTF01; family JACRBR01; genus JANXYW01. The sequence goes on from JBBTPG010000149.1 coordinate 2,580, forward strand.
CGGTGAAGAACAGGTTGAGCCCGTACGACGTGGCCCACGTCGCGTTCGCCCACACGGTCGACGCGAAGGCGAGCGTCAGCGCGCCCGCCGCGCTGGCGATGATATCGCCGGTAAGATCGTGGATGATGCCGAAGACCACCGCGATCGCAAGCGCCGTGAAGACGGCCGACATCAGGTTCACGCGATACGCCGTATCGCCTACGGGCAGAAACGTAAACGCCTTGCCGACAAGGATGAGCAGCGGGTAGCCGGTGTTGTGGGCGATGCCGAGCGTCGCGGACGTCGTGACGAATTCGCCCATGTCGTACCACATGACCGTGGGCGCAAGCGTCGCCAGGTAGACGGCGAACGCGACGGCGCCGGCCGCGGACGTGGCGAGCAGCGAGATCGCGCGGCCGCTGACCGCGAGCCGCACACGCGGCCACTGCGCTGCGCCGAGGCCTCGCGGTCGTGGCGCATCAAACTGCATATGCGGCGCTGCCGCCGAGCAGGCGGCCCAGCTCTTCGGTCGAGCGTGCGTAGGCGAACGCGGTCTCGTGCGAGATTGCGCGGCGCTTGACGAGGTCGGCGAGCTCCTGGTCGAGCGTGCGCATGCCGATCGCGGCGCCCGTGGCCATCATCATCGGCACCTGGTAGGTCTTCGACTCACGAATCAGGTTGCGGATGGCGGGGGTGCCGATCATCACCTCGCAGGCGGCGACACGGCCATCGCCGGACTCGGTCGGGATGAGGATCTGCGAGAGAATCCCTTCGACAACCATCGAGAGCTGCAGGCGGACCTGCTGTTGCTGGTAGCTCGGAAACGCGTCCACGATGCGGTCGATGGTCTGCGGGGCGTCGGGCGTGTGCAGCGTGGCGAAGACGAGGTGCCCGGTCTCGGCGGCGGTGATCGCCGACGCCATCGTCTCGAGATCGCGCATTTCGCCGACCAGGATGACGTCGGGGTCCTGGCGCAGCACGTGGCGCAGCGCGCCTGCGAACGAGTGCGTGTCGACGCCGACCTCGCGCTGCTCGATGATGCTGCGCTTGTTGCGGTGCACGAACTCGATCGGGTCTTCGACGGTGACGACGTGGCGGGCATCGCGCTCGTTGATACGGTCGATCATCGAGGCGAGCGTCGTCGACTTGCCGCTGCCCGTGGGGCCCGTGACGAGGACGAGCCCGCGCGGCAGCTGCGTGAGCCGGTTGCAGACCGACGGCAGGCCGAGGTCCTCGATCGACATGACGGCGTCGTTGACCAGGCGAAACGAGAAATAGAGGTGGCCGCGCTCGAACGCGGCGTTCACGCGGAAGCGTCCGACGCCGGCCAGCTCGAGCGCCTTGTCCAACTCGCGGTCCCGCTCGAAGCGCTCGCGGTCGACCTCGTTGGTGAGCGCCTCAAGCACTGCCCGGAGGTCCGGCGACGTCATCGGCGGCAGGCCGGGCGCGGGAGCAAGGGCGCCGTGTCGGCGGAACACGGGCGGCGTATTGTGCGAGAGATGCAGATCAGACGCGCCCGTTTCGGCCATCCACCGCAAGAGCTCGCTGAGCTTCGGCACGTCACCGATGATCTCACTCATGGCCTGACGCCCCTCCTCTCGATAGCGACGCCCAGCGCGATGACGATAGCAACGAACACACCGGACACCGCAAAGGCGACCGGGGCGGGAAGCAGTGAGAACGCAGCGACAAACGCCGCGCCGCACAACGCCTCGATCGCGGGCGTGCGCAGGCCGATCGCCGCGTCGCACGAGACGCAGCGGCCGCGCAACATCACGTAGCTAAGGACCGGGATCAGCTCCCACGCATGCAGCGTGCGGTTGCAGCCGTCGCAATGCGACCGGCCGTTCAGTGACTCACCGCGCGGGATACGCTCGATCGCGGCGTTCACGAAGCTGCCGAAGGCAAGGCCGAAGACCGCCGCGTACACGAGCGTCACCGCGCTACCTCAAGGGTGAACTGGCCGCCATCTTTCGCCGCCGGCGCGAACGCCGACATGCGCGCCGACGCGAACCCGCCGGACTTGACGAGCGTCTCGCCATAGGCGATCGCATCAAGGGGTGCTGGCGCTACGCCATCTACTTTGAACGCGCGGTCGGCGCCGGAGATCGCGGTGATGCGGACGCCGCGCGGAAGAAACGTACCGTAGCCGTAGAGCAGGTTCAGGTCGTTGTCGAGCGGGCGCTTACCACCTTGGAGCTGCTGCCGCTCCAGTTCGAGCTTGGCGAGTTTGGCCTTGGCGTCTTCCAGCTCGGTGCGCAGCGCGCGCTGGCGCGTCAGGCTGAGCTGCACCTGCTGCACACCGCGCTCGGCGTCAGCGGCCTGGCGCTCGATCGCGTCGGCGGCGTTGCGGGCGTCGTGAGCACGGAACGCGAGCGGAACCATCGCGACGACGCACAGCATGAGCACGATCACCACGGCAGCCGCTGCCGGAGCCACCTCGAGCGGCCGCTGATCGCGCGGCACGAGATTGATGTCGATGATGCGCGGCTGCTGTGGTGTCGTCTTCATGCGGCGAGGTCCTTCAGCGCCAGGCCGATATTCGACGCGAAGGCGACGGTCTCCTGCTCGGGCGTTACGCTCAGCCGCAGCGGCGGCATGGCGATGTCGTGCCCGATCGCGGCGCCGATCTGGCTCGCCATGACGGCGAACTTGGCCGAGCCGCCGACGAACGAGATCGGCACGGCATCGATCGTCGCGTCGTCTCGATGGGAGTCACGGAAGTACTTCAGCGTGCGCCCGAGCTCCGCCGTGAGTTGTTCGATCCACGCGGACTCACCGCACGGCGACGTCATGGCTATGCTGCGGATGATCCACGGTACGCCGTCGCGGAAGATGCCGAGCTCGACCTCCGAGTCCTCGACACAGGCGATCATGGAGTCCGGCGCACCGACGGCGCGCGCCGCGGCGATGACACGCAGGTCCGCCGACTGCGGGTGGAGTCCCGCCGACCACGCCGCGGCAAGGTGCGAGTCGAGCACGTCGCGCGCGACGCCGACGACGAACACGAGCGCCTTGCCGTCGCGCTGGCCGGTGCGCTTCCACGAGACGTGCGCATTCTGGGCGAGCATCGGCATTTCGCGGCGGATCTCCCGCTCGACGAGCTCGGCGAACTGCTTGCCGGGAAGCGCAGGAAGCTCCAACTGACGGAACACGGAGCGCTGTGCGGGAAGCCCAAGGACCACCTGCATGCGTCCGCCGCCGCGGAAGCCCAGCGCTTCGCGCAGCACCATGCCGGCGGCGGCCGCATCGACGACGAGGCCGTCGTTCACGAATCCCGGCGGCAGGGGAACCCTGCCCGAGGACGCGATCGAGCCGGACCCGCCGATGGTCCATCGCACCTCGCGCTCGTGGAACGCGACGGTCAAGACGGGTTGCCGCAGCAGCCTGCGCAGGTTCATTTCTTCCCCCCGGGCGTCGCGGTGGCCCGCGGTGCGGGCGTCGGCGACGCCACCTTCGCGTACGTGCTGAACACGATCTCCGCGTGCGCCAGGCTGGCATCGCTGATCGTCATCGTCGCGAGCGACGGGATGAGCGACGGCTGGGACGTACTGAGGCCGTCGAGGAAGGCCGCGACCTGGCCGATGCGGCCATCGACCGTCATCCGGATGCCCTCTACGTCGTATGCGTTGTCGCCGACCTTCGTCTGCGCCGCCGCCACGCGCGAGATCGCCTTGACGGTCAGCCCGGACGCCTGCGCGCCGCGGACGAGCACGGTGGTCGTCGCGTCCACGGACGGATCGATTCCGGCTGGAGCTGCCGCGGCTTCGGCCGTGGCGATCGAGTTGCGGACCGCGACGAGGTCCTCCTGTATCGAGTCCATCGACGCGGGCGGCAAGGCTACCAGCGCCTGCGCGTCGGCGAAGCGCGCGCGGGCGGCGTCCTCGTCGCGTTGGGCGTTATGGATGCCGGCGAAGAGGGACGCCAGCCCGAGCGCGACGATGAACGCGAAGCCGCCGAGCAGCACGCGCGACGACAGGATGAGCGGCATGCGCGCCTGCACCATGGCCAGCGGGCTCTTGCGGATCAGTTGAGTTGCCACGAAGCCGCCCTCACGCCGCTAGAGCCCGCCACCAGGCGCGCGATGACATTGCGGTTGCCGACGACGGACCGCACTTCGTACGTCGCGGCCGGGACACTGAGCTGCAGAGTTCCTGTCGTCGCTGTTGTGGAGAGCACCAACTTGTACGTGCCGGCCGCCGCGAGCGTGAAGTCCGCGCCATATGGAGATGCGCCCGAAGGCGTGCCTCCGGGCAGGGCGCACGGCGCGGCCGCGGAGAGCAGCGCTGCCTGCACGGTCCCGGACGGCACGGTGATCCGGGCCGAGAGCGTGCCCGCGTCGGACGCCGAGAACGTGTAGCATTGCACACCACCGCCGCCCTGCCATGCAGGGTTCTGCGCTTCGACCGCACCGGCGGCGGAGACGAAGCGAATATCCGTAGCTGGAAACGACGAGCCGTTCACGGTGGCCGGGAACGGCTGGAGCGGCGCCGCCGTAAATGAAGTGACGGTCGTGAGTTGGGGATTCGACAGTAGGCGCCACCCTGACCATTCGACCCCGGCGTCCATGCTGTAGCGCTCGTGCGCGCGCATACCGACGAGGTTGGTGGCCTGCGAGCCGGTACCGGCGCCCGTCAGCAGCGGCGTGATGAGGAT
>JBBTPG010000150.1:0-2743 GCA_038066315.1 Chloroflexota bacterium
GGCGTGCTGCCCGTGATCAATCGCAAAGCCGTCGAGTACACCGTGATGGCGGCGCTGGCGCTGAACTGCGAGATCCCGGCGTTCTCGAAGTTCGACCGCAAGAACTACCCGTACCCCGACCTCCTCAAGGGCTACCAGATCTCGCAGTTCGACCTGCCGCTCTCGCAGAACGGCTGGCTCGAGATCCAGGTCGAGGGCGAGGAGCCGCGGCGCGTCGGCGTCACGCGCTGCCACCTGGAAGAGGACACGGCGCGCCTTACGCATAAGACCGATGGGGCCGGCCAGGCGTACTCGCTGATCGACATGAACCGCTCCGGCGTGCCGCTCATGGAGATCGTCGGCGAGCCGGATCTGCGCTCGCCGGAGGAGGCGCGCGCGTACTTGGTGAAGCTGCAGCGCATCCTCCGCTACATCGGCGTCAGCAAGGCGAACATGGAGGAAGGCAACTTCCGCTGCGACGCCAACATCTCGCTGCGGCCGGTCGGCGCGTCGGAGCTCGGCTCGAAGGTCGAAGTCAAGAACATGAACAGCTTCCGCGCCGTCTACAACGCGCTGCACGCCGAGGTTGTGCGGCAGACCGCGGAGCTCGACGCCGGGCGCCGCATCCCGCAGGAGACGCGCGGCTGGATCGAGGCGGACGGCAGCACCGTGAGCCAGCGGTCGAAGGAGCAGGCGCACGACTACCGCTACTTCCCGGAGCCGGACCTGCCGCCCGTCACGCTCGACGCCGCATATGTCGCCGCTATCCGCGCGCGCCTGCCGGAGTTGCCGGACGCGAAGCACGCCCGCTTCGAGCGCGAGTACGGCCTGCCCGCCTACGAGGCAAATCTCTTGACCGAGACGCGCGCGAAGGCCGACTACTACGAACAGTCGCTAGCGCCCGCGCGCGACAGGGACGAAGCATCACGGCTGCGGTACGCCCGGCAGGTGGCGAACTGGATGGTCGGCGATTTCGCGCGGCTGCTCAACGCGTCCGGACTGGACATCGCGGAAGCGAGGGTAAGACCGGCCGATCTCTATGGTATGATCGACCTCATAGAACAGGGCACGATCTCGGGCAAGATCGCCAAGGCCGTGTTCGAGGAGATGTTCGCGACGGGCAAGCCGCCCGCAGCGATCATCAAGGACCTCGGACTCGAGCAGATCAGCGGTTCCGACGAGATCAGCGGCATTGTCGATGGGGTGCTGGATGCGAACCCCAAGGCAGTCGAGGATTTCCGCGCCGGGAAGCAGGAGGCTGTCAAGTTCCTGGTGGGCCAGGCGATGCGCGCCACGCGCGGCCGCGCGAACCCCGAAACGCTCACCGGGATCTTGAAGGCGAAGCTGGAATCGAAGGGTTGAGAATTGCTCATTAAGCTATTCCCTTTCCTCAAACCCGTGCTAGACTGGCGAGCGACATGCGCCAACTGATCAAAGACCCGTCCTTCATCAAATGGTTCTACTTCGGGATGCACATCAAGCGTTGGCTGCTGCTGCTGCTGCTCGGCGTCGCCGTCATGGGCCTCGGCTTCGGCTATTTCCTGCGCCAGGTCTACGGCACGTACACGTTCCCCGCCTGGGTCTACTACGCCACGCTGCAGTTCATCCCGCGGTACGTGCGTGGCGGGCTCTTCCTGACCGCCAGCCTCGCGATCATCGGATTCGCCATCTGGAAGCTCAACCAGTCGCTGCTTTCGGCGTTCATCAAGCCCGAGCGCAACGAGAGCATCGTCGACATCATCTACAACCACCGCTACCTGCGCCGCGGCCCCAAGATCGTCGTCGTCGGCGGCGGCACCGGGCTCTCGACGCTGCTGCGCGGGCTGAAGGAGTACACCGGCAACATCACGGCCATCGTCTCCATCGCTGACGACGGCGGCAGTTCGGGCAGACTCCAACGCGAGCTGGGCGTCCTGCCGCCGGGCGATATCCGCAAGAACATCGCCGCACTCGCCGACGCGGAGCCGCTGATGTCGCGCCTCTTCGAGTACCGCTTCTCCGAGGGCGAGGGCCTCGAAGGCCACAGCTTCGGCAACCTCTTCATCGCAGCGATGACCGATGTCGCCGGCAACTTCGAGGAGGCCGTCCGCGAAACGAGCCGCGTGCTCGCCGTCCGCGGCCAGATCCTGCCGGCCACGCTCTCGGCGCTGACGCTATGCGCCCGCACCGTCGACGGCACCATCGTGCGCGGCGAGTCGGCGATCACGGAACGCGGCCACGTGAAGGAGATCTTCCTCGATCCGCCGGCCATCCAGGCGAACCCGGACGCGATCCGCGCCATCCTGCAGGCCGACCTGGTGATCTGTGGACCCGGCAGTCTTATGACGAGTGTTCTGCCGAACCTGCTCGTCGAGGGCATCCGCCGGGCGATCGAGGTCTCGCCAGCGCTCAAGGTGTACGTCTGCAACGTCGCGACGCAGCACGGCGAGACAGATGCATTCAACGTCAGCGACCACTACGACGCACTCCGCCAGCACCTCAAGGGGACGAGCCCCTTCGATTTCGTGCTGGCCAACAGCAACACCGAGGCGGTGCTGCCCGAAGAGTGGCACTCCGAGCCGGTGCGCATCGACCGCATGAACCTCGAAGGCGCGCGCGTTGTGAAGGCGGACGTCGTCGCCGAGGAGAACCGTTACCGCCACGATTCCAAGAAGCTCGCCGATGCGCTCATCCGCCTCTATTACGAGCGCAACCAGATGACAGACGCAGAGCCCGCGCCCATCGAGGCGCAGCGCGAAACCCAGCACGCAGGGGTGGGGTAGCG
>JBBTPG010000151.1:0-6423 GCA_038066315.1 Chloroflexota bacterium
TACACTGCGGCATCCAACGGCAATCGGGCAGGAGCGGACATGTACAAGACCGACTATTGCGGCGACCTTCGCGCATCCGATGAGGGCAAGGACGTGGTCCTCGCCGGCTGGGTACACCGCCGGCGCGATCACGGCGGCCTCATTTTCGTCGATCTGCGTGATAGCCGCGGACTGCTGCAGGTCGTCTTTCTGCCTGAAGACGCCGCCGCGCACGCCGTCGCGAGTGAGGCGCGCGGCGAGTACGTGCTGCGCGTGACCGGCAAGGTGCAGCGCCGCCGCTCCGGCACCGAGAACGAGAAGATGCCCACCGGCGCAATCGAAGTGCGCGCGACGTCCGCGGAGATACTGAACTCCGCGAAGACGCCGCCGTTCTACATCAACGAGGAATCGGACGTCGATGAGCAGTTGCGGTTGAAATATCGCTACCTCGACCTGCGCCGCGAGCGGATGCACAACAACATGGTGATCCGCGCGAAGGTCGTAAAATACATCCGCGACTTCCTCACCGACCGCGGCTTCCTGGAGATCGAGACGCCCGTGCTGGCGAACCCCACGCCTGAGGGCGCGCGCGACTACCTCGTGCCGAGCCGCGTGCACCCCGGCAACTTCTACGCGCTGCCGCAGTCGCCGCAGCAGTTCAAGCAACTGCTGATGGTGGCGGGCTTCGAGCGCTACTTCCAGATCGCCCGCTGCTACCGCGACGAGGACCTGCGCGCCGACCGCCAGCCGGAGTTCACGCAGCTCGACCTCGAGATGAGCTTCGTCGAACAGAACGACATCCTCGACCTGATGGAGGAGCTGTACAACGGCATTGCCGCGTCCGTGCGCCCCGATCTCAACGTGCCGAAGCCATGGCCCCGGATCACGTACGAACAGTCGATGCGCCGCTTCGGCACCGACAAGCCGGACCTGCGCTTCGGGCTGGAGCTGGCGGATTTCACGAACGCCGTGCGCGGCACCGAGTTCGTCGTCTTCAAAAGCGCCGTCGACAGCAACGGGAGCGTCGAAGGCATCTGCGTGCCGGGCGGCGCGGAATTCTCGCGCAAAGAGATCGACGCGCTGACGGAGACGGCGAAGCAACTCGGCGCGAAGGGGCTGGTGACCATCGCGTTCACTACGGCGCCGGATGTTGCGACGGAGGAGAGCGTGCGGGCGCCGGCGCTGAAGTTCCTTGGCATCGACATGGTGCGCTCCATCGGGAAGCTCGCGGGCGCGAACGCGGGCGACCTGGTGCTGATCGTGGCGGGGCAGGGCGGTGTGCCGGCGCTCGATCCCGGTTCGGCGGCGCGGGTGAGGCCAGCGCTCGACGCCCTGCGCCGCACGGTCGCGGCGAAGCTGGGCCTGATCGACAAGAACACGTTGGGCTTCGCGTTCGTGGTCGAATTCCCGATGTTCGAGTGGGACGAGGACAACGAACGCTGGGGAGCCAAGCACCATCTCTTCACGTCATGCATGGAAGAGGATCTGGGCATCCTCGAAACCGACCCGGGCGCCGCACGCAGCAACGCCTATGACATCACCTGCAACGGCTGGGAGATCGGCAGCGGCAGCATCCGCATCCACCAGCGCGGCGTGCAGGAGCGCATCCTGAAGCTGCTGGGCATCACGGAAGCTGAGGCGCGCGAGAAGTTCGGGCACATGCTCGACGCGTTCGAGTTCGGAGCGCCGCCGCACGGCGGCTTCGCGCCCGGAATCGACCGCACGGTGGCGCTATTCGCCCAGGAGACGGATATCCGCGAGGTGATCGCCTTCCCGAAGACGAAGAGCGCCACCGACCTGATGACGGGCGCTCCGTCGCCCGTCGATCAGGCTGCGCTCGACGCGGTCGGGCTCATGGTGAAGCCGCAGAGTTGAGGGGCTGCCGAGAGCCACGGCCCCACGCTGCCGCGGGCTCGGATCACGATCGGCTGGAGCGGCGCAGTCTTGATCCCCCAAGATCGATCACGAGGAACTCCGTGAAGTCGGGCTCGATGAGCGACAACGCCTCGGCGAGGCGCGCGCACTTCTCCGGCACATCCGCGTCGCCGAGACGGAACAAGATGACGCCGGCATGAGGGAGGTGCTGGGCGAAGACCAGTTCGCCGAAGTCCGTGTCGTTCGTGATGATGATCCGACGCTCGGCGAGGCCCAGTGCGAGGACGGCTGGATCGTTGAGCGACGGACGATAGTCAACGGCGACGGCCGTGACGTCATGTCCTTGTCCACGGAGCCAGATGCTGATGCGGTACTCAGTATTCTCGTCGAGGAGGAATCTCACAACGCGGCGCTTGAGCGCCGCCGTTTCGCGCGAACAGGAGTGGGAAAGATCTCCTCGCCGGCGACGAGCGCCTGCGCGTATTCGATGCAAGCCTTCACGTCATCGACAGTCAGTCGCGGGTAATCTTTGAACAGGGTCTGGAGATCGAGGTCGCGCGCGAGGCGCCGGAGCACCAACTCGACCGGGATGCGCGTTCCTTTTACTACGGGCTTGCCGACCATGATCTGAGGATCGACCACGATCCGATCAGCATAACGGGGGAGTTCGTGTGCGGTAGCCATGTTGCCTCCGTCCATATGATAACAAGGAGAGGCGCCGGCTTGCGGGTGCCGCGGCTCGGGGTCGAGCCCTCTACTCCACCCGCGTTTCGATGTACCACTCCCGGACCGTCGCGAAGCGCGACGCGGGCGTGAACAGCAGCGATTCGCGGAAGCCGTGTACGCGCGTGCTCTGCGCGTACATGTAGACCGGCGCATAGAGCGGGATCGCGGGTGTCGCCGCGATGAGATAGCCGGCGAAGAGTTCGTACAGCTCCTTCCGCCGCGTCGTATCGGTCGTCTGGCGCGCGCGCTCCAACACGTCGTCGATGCGCGGTTCGCCGTAGTTCCCAAGGTTGCGCCCCGGCGGCGCGATCTGGCTGCTGTGCCAGAACGGATACGGGTCCGGGTCCGGCCCCGGATCCACGGCTGCGAGCGCAGCCTCGAACGTTCTGGGGAGGAGGACCTCGTCGATGAACGAACTGGCGCTCAGCGGTTGCACCTGCGCGTCGACGCCGATGGCGCGCCATTGCGCCGCAATGTTCTGCGCCAGCGCGACGCGCTGCGCATCGTTCGTGGTAGAAAGCGCGAATGAAAGCCGCAGATCGCCGCTGCGCCGGACGCCGTCGCGCCCTCGTGACCACCCCGCCAGCTCCAGTGCCCGCGCGGCCGCGCCCGGATCGAATGGCGGCACCTCGGCCCTGCTGTAGGCCCATGAGTTCCCGGGAATGCCCACCTCAGAGGGGAGGCCGGCGCCGCCCGCCGTGTCATCGATCAACGATTGCACGTTGATGCCTTGCAGCAAGGCGCGCCGGACTTCCTTGTGGTCAAACAGCGCCGAGCGCGTATCCAGGTAGACGGTGAAATACGACGTCGCGCCGAGGTCGTGCTTCGCCAGCTTGCCGCCGGCGCCGAACGAGCCCGCGAGATCAGCCGGCCTGTCTGTCCCAAACAACACCCCGTCGATCGCACCCGTGCGGAGCGCCGACGTGCGTGACGCGGCGTCCGGGAACGTTTGGAACTCAAGTGTTGAGATAAGCGGCGGCCCAAGGTAGTACGTCGAATTTGTCCTTAGCTCGACGCCACGGTCAGTGCGTCCTTTGAACGCGTACGGGCCAGTGCCGACCGGCCTGGCGTTGAACGGCGTGTTGAACATCTGGTTCGGATCTAGACCATGAAGCAGGTGCTGTGGCAGAATGCCGACCGTCAGATACGCAAGGAACGGTGCGTATGTCTGCTCGAGCTTGAACTCGACGGTCAGCGGATCGCGCGCGCTGACCACGACGCCCTGCATCAACTGCGCCAGCGCGGGGTCGCCCTTGAAGCCCGGGTCGGCGATCGCGCGGAAGGTGAAGACGACGTCGTCGGCGCCGAACTCGGTGCCGTCCTGCCAGGCGACACCGCGCCGCAGATGGAACACGTAGCTCTGGCCGTTGCCGGTGATCTCCCATCGTTCAGCCAGGTCGGGCTGCGGGGTACCGTCCGGCCCGAGTCGCACCAGGCCGCTGAACACCAACGACGCGATCTCTGCGTCCGTCTGGTTCGCACCCGCGAACAACGGGTTCATTCGCTCGGGTGCGCGCAGGACGCCCTCGACGTAGTGACCGCCGCTCGCCGGGACGGCCTCGCCGCGCGGATTCGCGAGGACCGCGTACCAGAAGATGCCCATGGCAAGGCTGCCGCTCGCCAGGGCGGCGAAGAAGGGCCATCGCGTTTGCGTTAGCGGCAACTCAGCAGCCCTCTACGAAGCGATCTCGCGAATCAGGCGATGCGCGCGCGCACACCCCACGCGGCGATGATCATGAAGAGGATAGCGATGACGATCGTCAGCTGGAACAGCGTCTTCTCAACGCCCCGGCGCGTTCGGAAGCTGCCGCTCGTGCCGCCGCCCAGCGCCGTGCCGATGCCGGAGCCCTTCGCTTGGAGCAGGATCACCACCGTGAGCAGGATCGCCACCAGGATCTGGGCGATGTTGATGTAGTCTTCGAACTTCACAGATGCACCTTTCGCTGACAGTGCCGGCATTTAAGCATATTCTGGGTGCCGATCCCAACCGGAGCTTGGCGGCCGCCTGCTGGCCACCCGCTCGTTCTCGCGATTCAGGATGCTTTCGTGGAGAGAGGAGCGGGTAGCTCGCAGGCTACATTGCCCGCAAGAGCCGTATCCGCTCCTCGACGGGCGGGTGCGTGTTGAACAGGTTGTTGAAGAACGACGTGTGGTCGTGCAGCGGGTTCGAGAAGTACAGGTGCGCCGTCGCCTTGTTCGCCTCTTCCAGCGGATCCGGATCGGCCGCGATCTTCTCCAGCGCCCGCGCCAGCGCATCCGGATTGCGGCAGAGCAGCGCACCCGACGCATCCGCCAGGTACTCGCGCCGTCGCGAAATGGCGAGCTGAATCAGCCGTGCGGCGATGGGCGCCAGGATGGCGAACAGGATCGCGATTGCGAACAGGATGAGTTGAAGGTTGCCGCCCCGGTTATTGTTGCTCCTCCGGCTGCCGCTGCCGAACCAGGTCCAGCGCATGAAGAAGTCGGCCAGCAGGGCGACGAGCCCCACGAGCACGACCGTAATCGTCATGATCCGGATGTCGTAGTTGCCGATGTGCGACATCTCGTGGGCGATCACGCCCTCGAGCTCCGACTTGTCGAGCTTGTTCAGCAGCCCCCGCGTCGCGGTCACCGATGCGTGCTGCGGGTCGCGCCCCGTCGCGAACGCGTTCGGCGCGCCGTCTTCGATCACGTAGACCTTCGGCATCGGCAGCCCGGAGCCGATGCAGAGGTTCTCAACGATGCGGTAGAGCTCCGGCTCCCCTTCCTTCGTGACCGGGCGGGCGCTGCTGACAGCCAGCGCGATGCCGGCGCTCGCGTAGTAGCTGAACAGCGCGTACGCCGCGAGGACCGCGATGACGAACGGCGCCGCCTGCCACGGCAGCCCCAGCGCCAGCGCGATGATCGTCGCGAAGCCGCCGGTGAACCCGACGAAGATCAGCATCATCAGCCACGTCTGCCGCTTGTTGGCGCCGATGCGGTCATAGACGAGAACGGGCGCGTCCATGCCGCCGTGCAGTGACTCCGTACCGGCCATCGCGCGTTACGTACCGGCCGCGGGAGGCGCCGTAGGCGGCGCGGCGAAGCTGACCTTCACGTCCTGCCGCACCTCTTCCTCGGCCTCGAAGAACTCCTCCGGCTTGAAGCCGAACATGTTGGCGAAGATGAGGCTGGGGAACGTGGCGGTCTTCGTGTTGTAGCTCAGCACGTTCGTGTTGTAGAACTGCCGCGCGTAGGCGATCTTCTCCTCGATGTCCGAGAGCTCCTGCTGCAGCTCCAGGAAGTTCTGGTTCGCTTTGAGGTCAGGGTAGTTCTCCGCGACGGCGAACAGCGAGCGGAGCGTCTGCGTCAGCATATTGTTCGCCTCGGCCGCCTGGGCTGGCGAACCGGCCTGCTGCAGCATGGCGCGGGCGCGCGTCACGTTCTCAAACGTCTCTTTCTCGTGCGCGGCGTAGCCCTTCACCGTCTCGACGAGGTTCGGGATCAGCGACGCGCGCCGCTTGAGCTGCACGTCGATGCCGGAGTAGGCCTCCTTGCAGCGCAGGCGGCCATGCACCAGGCCGTTGTACATGCCGACGACGATGAACCCCAGCACCACGACCACGGCGGCGATGACGATGACGGTGATGAGAAGAGGCATGCGCGACTCCTTCGCTAGTACGGGTCCAGTGCGATTGTATCACGGCGCCCGCGCGGCCATGCATTGGAAAAACCTCGCACTCCCGCCGGCGGGTTGTAGGGTGTTCCCGCGTGTGCCAGAATCAATGCATCCGCGACGATCTTCGTGGGCCCGCGTGCGGCCGGGCTGGGACCGACGGGTCTAGCTCTACGATGGCGCCGCGGCCCACCAATCTTCAAATGCAG
>JBBTPG010000152.1:0-3189 GCA_038066315.1 Chloroflexota bacterium
GCGGCGAAGCCGGTGAGATGCCGGCGCTGTCCCGCAACTGTATGTCCGCCAGTCGGCGGGCGAGCCAGGTCGACCGGTGCTCACGATGTCGCAGGCCTTCGAGGAAAAGGCGCGGGCACCGCGCAAGCGATCGCTCGGCCCCTGTCTTCAGGCAGGGGTCTTTCGTTTGTCGCGGCAGCCACGCCAGGACCCTCGCAGCCGGGCGGCACCAGTGCTCGAGGAGGCGCGGACGTGAAACACCCCTGGACACATCGGCTCGGATTGACCCTGCTGGCGGCGATCCTGCTGGCAGCGGCGGCGTGCGGCGGCAGCAGCACGAAGGACTCGACGCGCACACCGGCGGCGACGTCGCCCACGGCGGCGGCAGCCGCATTCCCGCTGACGGTGCAACGCAGCGACGGCAAGCCGCTCGCGATCGCGGCGGCGCCGAAGCGCATCATCTCGCTCTCGCCGGCGGCCACGGAGATCATCTACGCGCTGGGCGCGCAGGCGTCGCTCGCGGCGGTCGACAAGAACGCCGACTACCCGGACGGAGCGAAGAACTTCGCGACGAGAGTCGATGCGTACGAGCCGAACATCGAGACGATCACCGGGCTATCGCCGGACCTGGTGATCGTCGCGAGCGACACCGGCGGCATCGTCGCAAAGCTCGACGGGCTGAAGATGCCGGTGCTGTTCGCGGACATCGACGAGAGCGTGAAGACCGTGGATGACGTGATGGCGCAGATCACGCTGATCGGCAAGATCACCGGAACGTCGGACAAGGCGGGGGCGCTCGTCGCGAGCCTGAACGCGCGCGTAGAGAAGGTGAAGGACGCCGTGGCGGATGTACCGGCGGCATCTTCGATGAAGGTCTACCACGAGCTTGATTCGACGTTCTACAGTGCATCGGACGGCACGTTCGTCGGTGACCTGTACAGGATCCTGCGGCTGCGGAACGTCGCCGGCGACGGTAACGGCGTCGCGTACCCGCAGCTCACGCAGGAGGCGATCATCGCCGCGAACCCGTCCGTCATCGTGCTCGCCGACGAGGAGTTCGGCGTAACGGTGGATTCGGTGAAGGCGCGGCCGGGCTGGTCGGCGATCGACGCCGTGAAGAACAACAAGATCTTCGGCATCGACCCGTCGGTGATCAGCCGGCCCGGGCCGCGCATCGTCGACGCGCTGGAAACGCTGGCGAAGGCGATCTATCCGGAGAGGTTCAAGTAGCGATGCAGCTCGCGCCGCCACGGGCAGTTGCCGCACTCGCCGCCGCGGAGCGTGAGCCGGCGCTGGTGACGTGGCGCTCGCTCGCGCCGACGTACGCGCTGGCCGCGGGCGCGACGCTGCTGATCGCGTTGCTCGCGGTGAGCTGGGGCACCGTGCACATCCCACCGCAGACGACGCTGTCGATCGTGCTCAACCACCTGCCGTGGGTGTCGACCGGCGAGCACAGCGCCACGTACGACGCGATCGTCTGGGACGTGCGGATGCCGCGCGTCGTGCTGGCCGGGCTCGTCGGCGCGACGCTGGCGTTCGCCGGGGCGGCCTACCAGGGCGTGTTCCGCAACCCGCTCGCCGAGCCGTACCTGATGGGCGTGGCGGCGGGCGCGAGCGTGGGAGCGACGCTGATCATCGTCTCGCCGCTGTTCGTCACGGCGGGCTTCCTGAGCCCGGTGCCGCCGGCGGCGTTCGCCGGCGCGCTGATCGCCGTGGCGCTGGCGTACAGCCTCGCGCGCGTCGGGCACATCGTGCCGACGACGTCGCTGATCCTCAGCGGCGTCGCGGTGTCGTCGGTGGGGACGTCGCTCGTGACGTACCTGATGCTGGCGTACAACACGCGCACGCTGGCGATCCTGAACTGGCTGCTGGGCGGCTTCAACACGGCAACGTGGACGAAGGTCGCGATCGCGCTGCCGTACATGATCGTCGGGGCAATCGTCGTGCTGCCGTACGCGCGCATCCTCAACGTGATGCAGCTCGACGAGGACCAGGCGCGCCAGCTCGGAGTGAACGTTGAGCGGGTGCAGCTTCTCGTGCTCGGGTTCGCGTCGCTGGCGACGGCGGCGGCCGTGTCGGTGAGCGGGCTGATCGGCTTCGTGGGGCTGATCGTGCCGCATACGGTGCGCATGGTCTGGGGGCCCGACTATCGCCGGGTGCTGCCGCTCTCGGGCTTCCTCGGCGCCTCGTTCCTGATCGTCGCCGACATGATCGCACGCACGATCGACCCAACGTTCGAGGTGCCGATCGGCGTGATCACGGCGCTCGTGGGCGCACCGTTCTTCCTGTTGCTGCTTCGGCGACAGGGCCGCACGGCGCGGGGGCGGCTCTGATGCTGACCGTACGCGACCTCCAGGCCGGTTACGACGGACGGCTTGTGCTGCGCGGCATCGATCTGGATGCGGAGCGCGGCGAATTGCTCGCGGTCATCGGTCCGAACGGCTGCGGCAAGACGACGCTGCTGCGCGTCCTGAGCGGCGTGCTGCCGTTCGAGCGTGGCAAGGTCACGATCGACGGCGTCGACGTGCGCGGCATCCGCCCCGCGGCGATGGCGCGGCGCGTCGCCGTCGTCGCGCAGGGCGCCGGATTGCCTGAGCGCTTCTCCGCGTTCGACGTCACCCTGATGGGGCGCACGCCGCACCTGGGCCTGCTGCAGTCCGAGGGCAAGCACGACATCGACGTCGTCCGCGAGGCGATGCAGCGGGCCGATTGCTGGCACCTGCGTTCGCGTCCAGTCGAGGAGCTGTCCGGCGGCGAGCGGCAGCGCGTCGTCATTGCGCGCGCGCTGGCGCAGGAGCCGGACCTGCTGCTGCTCGACGAGCCGACGTCGCACCTCGACATCCAGCACCAGGTCGATACGTTCCGCCTGACGCTCGACCTCTGCCGCGAGCACCGGCTGGCCGCCGTCGCCGTCGTACACGACCTGACGCTGGCGGCGATGTTCGCCGATCGCATCGCGCTGATGGCAGATGGGGCGATGGTCGCGTGCGGCGCGCCGGGCGACGTGCTCGTGCCGGACAGCATCGAGCGGGTGTATGGTCTGGCTGTGCGGGTGCTCGAGCATCCGGCGACGGGGCGGCCGATCGTCGTGCCCGACGCAGGACCTCACCCGGCGGCTGGCCACCTGCTCCAGGGCGTGGAGAACGCTCGGTCGGGCGAGTCGATCGCAGAGAGGAGCAATCGATGAGCGACGAACACGAGAGCGACGAC
>JBBTPG010000153.1:0-9247 GCA_038066315.1 Chloroflexota bacterium
GTTGCGACGGCGAGGAAGTCCTGGTCGCCCTTGAACTGGATCTTGAACACGTGGTCATCGCCGGCCACGTCGTGGCTCTGGACGTCGAACGACGTGAGCGCCGGCATCGCGCCCATGCCGCCGCCGGCGTTCGCCATGAGCGCCCCGAGCGCTTCCGGCGTCAGATCCGCCATGATGCGCATCAGGTCGCCGATGAGCACCGCCTGGCAGTTCTGCTTCACCGCTTCTTCTACACTGATGTCGGGCATGCGCCGCTCCTTTTCCGAACAGACGATCTACGTGCACGGCCAGCCGCAGCCGCGGGCGGTTTCGGATCATAGGGTCGCTACGAGCGCAGTGTCAATCCATCGGCGCAGGATCGGCGGCGCCCCCTCCACTTGACATGCGAGATCACTCCCCGATACGCTCGATACCAGTGTCAACCGGTTCGCGACCCCCTGCCACGCCCACGACCCATAGCCACCGAGCGATCATCGGTGCGGCGATCGTCCTCTTCGCCGTTATCTCCGCGTATCTCGCGCTGGTCATCATCACGCGCGTCGACAGCATCTTCTTTCCCGGCCACCAGTTCACACTGCCGAACGCCGTGGGCAAGGTACTGCCCGGCGTCGACGCGGAGGGCGGCAGCGGCATCACAGACCGCATCAACATCCTCGTCATGGGGCTCGACCGGCGGCCGAGCGAAGGCGACTCGCCCTCGCGCACCGACACGCTGTTCATCGTCACGGTTGACCCGAAGACGAGATCAACCGGCATCCTCGGCATCCCGCGCGACGGCATGGTCGACATCCCCGGCAAGAACGGCGGCACCTTCCAGGACCGCGTCAACACCGTGTACGTGAACGGCGAGCTCAGCAAGTACGACGGCGGCGGCGTCGGCCTGATGAAGCAGGTGCTGGCCGGCGAGCCATTCAACATCAGGATCGACAAATACGTCCTCATCGACTTCAAGGGGTTTGAGGCGCTGATCAACGACCTGGGCGGCATCGACGTCGATGTGCCGGACGAGGTCTACGACCCGTACTATTCCGAGACGGAGGCGCCAGGCGACTATTTGCCGCAGCACTTCTACCCCGGCCAACAACACATGGACGGCGTCACCGCGCTGGCGTACTCGCGCATCCGTTTCAGCAGCGACGATCTCGACCGCATCCAGCGGCAGCAGCGCGTGATCTTCGCGGCCATCGACAAGGCGAAGTCGCTCAACGTGCTCAAGAATGCGCCATCGCTGTGGTCGAAGTACAAGGAGACCATCCAGACGGACATCAGCGATTTCCAGATCCCCGGCTACGCCCTGCTCGCGAACGAGGCCAAGGACAACATCCACGCCGTCTCGCTCGGTCCGGCGACAGCGCCATACACGACGGCACAGGGGGCGGCCGTGCTGATCTTCCAAAAGGAGCAGGTCAAGAAGGTCGTCGACTCGATCTTCTTCGACCAGCCGGGCAGCGGACCCGCGCAGGTTGTCGTAACGCCCGAGCCCGTGCGGGTGCAGGTGCAAAACGGTGCGGGAGTCGAAGGGTTGGCGAGCCGGGTCGTCGCCTACATCATCGGCAAGGGCTATCCGGCGAACGACCTCAACGCGGCCAACGTCTTCGATGGTGCGGCGCACGTGAAGTCCGAGATCATCGATCTGGACGGCACGCACGAGAAGAACGGCTACCTGCTCGCTAGCTGGCTGAAGATTCCCGACAGCGGCTATCGGAAGGCGACGCCGGCAGAGCGGACCGCCATGTCCTCAAGCGGTGCTTCCATCGTCGTGGTGCTCGGCAGCGATACCAACTTCGACCAGTCGATCCAGTCGCCGACGACCAGCGTTCCCGGCGGCTAAGCGCTGCCCGTTACGCGGACGACGCCAGGCGCGCCTTGATCCAGTCGAGCGCCCTCACCTCCGACGGGTCGACGCCGTTCAGCAGCCCCAGGTAGTAGCTCACGAAGTCGCCGAGCTGAATCGCCCACAACATCTGCGCCAAGGTCGACGGCCCCGGCACATCGACCACCTCCGCCGACAGGCCCGCCGCATGCATCTGCTCCAGCGTCGCTTCGATGCGGATCAGCGTCCGCGCGTGCATCGCCGCGTGGCGGAGCAGCACGACGTGCAGCAACGGCACCAGCGCAGCCGGCGCGCCGTACCCGAGCGGGGCGTTATGGTTCATCTCCGGCAGCTCATCGGCGATCGCCCACGACTTCGCGTTCTCGTTGACCTGCGTCCGCCAGCGATAGGCGACAGGCGCCAGCGCCTCCGCGCCGACGAACACCGGCAACTTGCCGGCGAGACGCCGCGCGAGCTGCTTCGCCGGATTTCGCGCCTCGGGGACGTCACGGCCGATTGCCTCCGCAAGCGAGCGCATCTGTGTGAGGGCATCAGCGAGTTCCGGCTTGAGGAGCGGCACGAGTCCCATACGCCCGCAGATCGCGAGCAGCGACGCGAAGCTCCAGCCCAGCGCCGACCGCGGCTCTCCGTCCCAGGCGAAGGTCAGCGCCGGCAGTTGGTGGTCGCGTGCTATCGCCAGCAAGCGGCCGCCCGTCGTGATTGCGACGCATTTCGCATGCGCCCGCACCGCCTGCTGGAGCGTCGAAACGACCTCCTCGGTGTTGCCGCTGTTCGATGACGCCAGCACCAGCGAGCGCTCGTCCACGTGCGCCGGCAGCGTGTATCCGCGCACGACGTCCACCGGCGTGGCCGCCCCGAGATCGAGTGCCAGCGCCCTGAGCAGGCCGCCACCGATGCCTGAGCCGCCCATACCGAGCACCACGACGCGCTCGACCTCCCGGTACTCGGGCGGCAGCTCGACGGCGCGCGCGGCGCGCCATGCCTCCCCGATCTGTGACGGGAGCGCGGCGATCCGCCCGTACAGGCCTGCCGGATCGAGTCTCGAATACGTGTCTGCTGAGTCGAGCGCGGAATCGGTCACGCCCACGTTGTAGGCGATGACGGATCGACCGTCAATCGGCGCCCGTCTGGACATCCAGCCCGCGGAGCGCGAGAATCCGCCTATGCAACGACCGCTCGAAGGCCTCCGCGTCCTTGACCTGACGATCTGGCAGCAGGGCACGTACGCCACCGCTATGCTCGCGGACCTTGGCGCCGACGTCGTGAAGATCGAAGAACGCGCGTCGGGCGACCCGGGTCGTTTTGCCTGGTTCATGCCTGACCTGGGCCTCAGCAGCTACTTCGAGGCGCACAACCGCGGCAAGCGCTCGATCGCCATCGACCTCAAACACCCGGCGGGCCGCGCCGTCTTCCTGCGCCTCGCCGCCACGGCTGACGCGTTCGTCAACAACTTCCGCATCGCCGCTATCGAACGCCTCGGCATCGGCTACGACGCCCTGGCGGCGGTGAACCCCGGCATCGTGTACGTCCAGGCGTCGGGATTCGGACCGGCCGGCCCCGACGCCGACGCGGGCGCCTTCGACTTCCTCGCCCAGGCGCGCGGCGGATTCGCCAGCACCAACGGCGAGCCCGACGACCCACCGGTGCCGGCGCAGGTGCCGATTGCCGACCAGGTGGGTGCATTGCACGCGGCGGTCGCCGTCCTCACGGGGCTTGTCAGCCGCAACGCGACGGGCCGCGGCATGAAGCTCGACACGTCGCTGCTGGGCAGCCAGATCTCCCTGCAAGCATTCGATATCGCCACGCATCTGTTCAGCGACAAGCTGCGTCCCCGCTCGTATCGCGGCGGGTCGCGTCCGTTCTGGCGCGAGTACCTGGCCGGCGACGGCAAGTGGTTCATTATCGGCATGCTGCTCGACCGCGCGTGGGACGATGTCTGCCGCGTCATCGGCAGGCCCGACCTGATCGCCGACGAGCGCTTCGATACGTTCATGCGGCGCATCGGCACGAACTCCGAGGCGCTAATCGCGATTCTCGACGATGCGTTCCTGACCGCGAGCGCGCGCGCGTGGGTCGATCGTCTCAACGCGATCGGCATGTTCGCCGCCATCGTACAGGACTACGCAGAGGTGGCGGCCGACCCGCAGGTCGTCGCAAACCGTTATATCCACGAAGTGGCGTACCCCGGACACGATGCCGTGCGCATGCCCGGCATCGGCATCGCGGTCGATGGCGAGCCCGTGACGATCGCGCACCTCGCACCGCAGCACGGCGAGCATACCGAGGAGGTGCTGCTGGAGGCGGGATACACGTGGGACGAAATAGCGCAGCTTGGCGCCGCAGGCGTGGTCGGCCCCGCCGCCAGCTAACGGACCAGCAAAGGAGAAGCCCTCATGCCGCTGCACATGCCCAAGATCTTCGTCCCCGCCGGCGGCGCGGACGATCGCATCGTCGCGTGGGCGCAGGAAGCTGAGGCCGCCGGCGTTGACGGCGTCTTTGTCGGCGACCACGTGACGTTCTACGGCTCCGGAAGCGACGCGCTGATCAAACTCGCGCCGATCGCGGCCGTCACGAAGAAGCTGGAGCTGCAGACGTGCGTGTACCTGCTGGCGCTGCGCCACCCGACGCCGGTCGCGCTCCAGGCGGCGATGGTCGACCAGCTCTCACGCGGGCGGCTGATCATGGGCATCGGCATCGGCGGCGAGGACCCGAACGAGTGGTGGGCGTGCGGCGTCGACCCGAAGACGCGCGCGCGGCGCACCGACGAGTCGATGCAGGTGCTCCGCAGCCTGTGGACGCAGGAAGAGACGTCGTTCGAGGGCAAGTACTTCAAGCTGGACAAGGTCCGCATGCGGCCGAAGCCCTTCCGCGCGGGCGGCGTCACCATGCAGGCCGGCGGCCGCTCCGACGCGGCGCTGCGCCGCACGGCGCGCTACGCCGACGGCTGGACGGGCATCTGGGTGTCCGTACGCCGCTTCGTCGAGGCGGGCGAAAAGATCGCCGAGTTCGCCGCCGAGGCTGGCCGCGGCGACGTCGTCTTTCCGCGCGGCATGCAGTTCTGGATGGGCGTCGATGCGGATCGCGACGCCGCGCGCAAGAGGGTCGCCGGCAGCATGGAGGCGTTCTACCGCGTTCCATTCGCGAGCTTCGAGAAGTACACGCCGTACGGCACGCCTGAGGAGGTCGCCGAGTTCATCGCGCCGTACGTCGAGGCCGGCTGTCAGCACCTGAACTTCGTCGTTGCCGACGCTCCCGAAGCGGTGCTCGAGCGGTCGCTCGCCGTCCGCGACGCGCTGCGGAAGATCTGCGGTTAGCGGTAGGCGATCGGCGCCTCCAACCGTAGGGCGGACCGGTGTGTCCGCCAGCGCAAAGCCTGCGCGTGGTGTCGTTCTGAGAGACGCACTCGGCTAACAAGTTCGTGATCCCGAAGGCAGAGCGGTGACTGAGCACGCCGTCTCTAGGGTTTGACCTGATCGCGGGTGGCAACGTTTGGTCGTGCCGCCGCTATCCGTCGCTTTGCGCCAATACGGAAGCCCCAATACACAGCAACCAGCGGAACGATCGATACGTATAGGCTAGTGAAGGGCACGGACGCCCAACTCGTTGGAAACCCGATCAGTAACTTGCACACGACCCCTGTCGGTATTGCGAGGACAGCGACGAACACGACCGCAGCGATGAACGGCTTCCTGTCAGCGAGGTTCTGAAACCTTAGACTCGCACGCCGGTAATGGTTCATGACCCTCAACCGCCAACAGCTACCACACCACCGCGCTCGCCGTGCCGATCGTCACCTTCGTGCCATCTTCCTTTTCGACCCAGAGATCGAGGTGCGCGCGCTGGCGCTCGCCCTCCGGCGCGAGCTCGCGGACGAAGCCGCGGCAGGTGAGGCGGTCGCTCTGCCAGACGATGTTCACGAGGTTGACGTTCATCTTGCCACCGGCGAGCCAGCCGGCGCCAAAGCGATTTGTCATCATCTCCGACAAGAAGCAGGTCGACATCATCCCCTGCACGACGATATCCGGGAAGCCCCACTTGATCGCCATCTCCTTGTCGTTGTGGTAGTTCTTGTTCGGCCCGCTGAACTTCCAGCACATATCGAGCGTGATCTGCTTCTTCAGCGCCGGGATCTCTTCGATCGCGCCCGAGACGTCCGTCTCGAACTTGCGGCCCGGCTGCTTCTCGCGCTTCTCGTCGATGACGATGCCTTCGTTCTTCGTCTCGCGCAGGAAGCTCTGGTGCGTGCGCCCGCGCCCGACGATCGCGTCGGCGGCGTTGAAGTAGAGCACCTCGTTGACCAGGTAGTCGCGGCCGCGCTTCACGTAGCGGTCGGCGATGAACGAGCGCGTGTGCACGGCATCACCGACCATCACCGGCACGAAGAACTCCCACTCCTGGCGCGCGTGCAGATTGCCGAAGAGGTTCGGCAGGTACCACTCGGGCACGCCACCGTGGACCGCCCGGTACTCGTACACCTCGGAGTGCCGCACGAGCGCGGGCGCCACCGGCCCGCCGAACGGCGACGCGCCCGAGTAGATCGGGTTGTGGTCGTCGACCGCGCCTGAGTACTTCGCCACTTCCTGCGTGTCGATGACGAAGTCGTGGCGGCCGTAGTCGCGCCCGACGTAGACGTCGGTTTGGTCGGTTGGTCGTTGGTCGTTGGTCATGACGGGACGGTCGTCAGTCGTCAGTCGTCGGTCGTCAGGCATCATCGTCGCCCTTTCTACTTTGCGTCTTTCTTACGATATCACTCCGCTCGGCGTGTCGCGATCCCCGACGACCGACGACTGACGACTGTTACACTGGACTGAATGCCATCCCTCTACGACCTCAGCCTTCCCGAGCTCGAAGCCCACATCGAGGCTCTGGGCGCGCCGCAGTACCGCGCGCGCCAGGTCTGGGAGTGGGCCTACCGCCATTTCGCCGCCTCCTACGACGAGATGGCGAATGTGCCCGCGGGCCTGCGGCGCCAGTTGGTCGACACGCTGCCCTTCCCGGCGCTGACCGTGATTACGGAGCTGGCGTCGGACGACGCGCAGACGCGAAAGCGGCTGATCCGCCTGCACGACGGCAAGCTCATCGAGGCCGTGCTGATGCTCTACGACCCGCGGGGCGACTCGCGGGGGCGCGCCACGGTCTGCGTATCGAGTCAGGCCGGCTGCGCGATGGGTTGCGTGTTCTGCGCCACCGGCCAGGCCGGGTTCGACCGCAACCTCACGGCCGGCGAGATCCTGGCGCAGATCATCGGCTTCGCGCGCGAGCAGAGCGCGGTGGAGCGGCAGCCGCTGACGAACGTCGTCTTCATGGGCATGGGCGAGCCGCTTGCCAACTATCGCGCTGTCTGGCGCGCCGTCGAGACGCTGCACGACGCCGAGGGCATGAACATGGCCGCGCGCCATATCACGATCTCGACCGTCGGGCTGATCCCGGGCATCCGCAAGCTCGCCGAGGAGCCGCTGCAGGTCGGCCTTGCGGTCTCGCTGCACGCGCCTGACGAGGCGCTGCGCGAACGCCTGATCCCGACGGCACACCGCTACCCGTTGCCCGACATCCTGCAAGCGTGCCGCGAGTACACGGCGAAGACCGGCCGCCGCATCACGTTCGAGTACTGCCTGATGGACGGCGTCAACGATGCGCCGGAGCAGGCGCGGGCGCTGGCCGCCGCGCTCGACGGCATGCTGTGCCACGTCAACCTGATACCGGTGAACCCGACGCCGGATGACCGCATCCGCCGCCCCGCGCGAACCCGCACACTCGCCTTCCAGCGCGAGCTGTCGGCGCGCGGTGTCGCGTGCACCGTGCGCGTCGAGAAGGGCGTCGAGATCAGCGCGGCGTGCGGGCAGCTTCGGGGCGCGGTGGCCATCATCGAGCCCGTGGGTGCGCGTCGCAAGTAGTCTGTTTGGCGCCGCGCGCAATGCGATCGCCGGCGAGGTGATGGCGCTGCCGTAGTCGCGCGCCGCCACGGCAGCAGCAAAACGGGCGCCTTATCGGCGCCCGTCTTGTACGTGTTGCGGAGGAAAGCCGCCCTACGAAGGGGTGGCCGGTGCGGCCGGAGCAGCGCCTGCGGCAGGCGCCGCCACAGCGCCCTCGGCAGCCACTGGCGTCTCCTCGACGACGACGCGCGGCGACGCGACACGCGCCAGCACGACGTCGAGTTCGGTATGCAGCGTCACCTTGCTCGCGTCGACATCGAGGTCGCGGACGTGCAGCGAGCCTTCGAGCTCGGTGATCTTACTGACGTCTACGTCGAACTGCACGGGAATATCGCCCGGCAGCGCCTCGACCGCGATCTTCTCCGTCATCTGCAGCAGCACGCCGCCGAACGTCGTGACCGCGTCGGATATGCCGAAGAGCACGACCGGCACATCCGCGCGCATCTTCTGCGTCATCGAGATCTGGTAGAAGTCGACGTGGAGCAACTGGTCGGTTACGGCGTTCCGCTTCAGGTCGCGCACGACGACCGTCCGCGGCGCGGACTCGCCATCGACCTTCATGTTGATGATGGCGTTGCGCGACGACTGGCGCAGCAGGTGGACCAACTCCACCGTGTCGGCCTGTATCGACTTCGACTCGATCTTGTGGCCGAAGATGTTCGCCGGGGTCACGCCCGTGCGGCGCAGTTGCGCCACCTTCTTGCCCAGCACCGTGCGCGGCGCCGCCTTCAGTTCGCTGTTCGCCATGAGCTCGTCCGTCCTACCTGCGGCGCAGCCGCCGCACTACCATTATCGCCGTCACCGCACCCAGCCCGAAGGCGAAGGCCGCGGCAGGCGTGATCACACTCTTTGTATCGCCATCGACGTGGCGCGCGAACACGAGCAATGACCCGCATTCGCGCATCGTCACTCGCTCGCCCAGCACAAGGCCGGCGGCGCAGTCTTCCATCCGCACGTCCGACCCGCGCACGCTGAGCATCGCGCTGTCGGACACTTCGAGGCTCTCGCCCCGCACGTGCTGCGCGGCCGCCTGCCGCAACTCGACGCGCTCCGCATCGACCGAGCGCACGGCGCTCTGGTCGATCTCGACGCTGTCGCCAGAAACGGTGGAAATGACGCTGCCTGATTCTCGGTTCACGCGGCACCTCCTCGATGCGGGCGCCCGGCGACCCAAACGAGGGTATCAGAGTGCCATCAGCGGGTCAAATTCCAGCGGTAGTGACGTATAGGCGCGGACGCCAGGGCTAACGATCGAGCAGCGCCGCCACGCCCGGCAATTCCTTGCCCTCGAGGAACTCGAGCGATGCACCGCCGCCCGTCGAGACGTGGCTCACCTGGTTCTCGAGCCCCGCCAGGGCGATGGCCGCTGCGGAGTCGCCGCCGCCCACGACCGTGATGCCTCCCGCCCTTGTGCAGTCGGCGAGGGCCTGGGCGATGGCGAAAGTGCCCTTCGCGAAGCTCTCCATCTCGAAGACCCCCA
>JBBTPG010000154.1:0-1565 GCA_038066315.1 Chloroflexota bacterium
TCACGACTACACGAATATAGATCTTGAGCAGGTGTGGGGGACGGCTGTCGAGGATATCCCCGCACTGATCTCCATGATCGAACCGCTCGTCCCACCCGAGGAGCCCGCGCCATGACCAAGATCGTCGCCATCGGCGTGGGCAGCCTCGTGTTCGGCGTGGAGCTGCTGCGCGACGTGTACCAGACGCCGGAGCTGCGCGGCGCGGAGCTGTGGCTCGTCGACCTCGATCCCGGCGCGCTGCGGCGCATGGGCGGGCTCGCGGAGAAGCTCAACGAGGCGGCGGGCTGGGACGTGACGCTGCGGACGACGCCCGAGCGCGTCGAAGCGCTGCCGGGCGCCGACTACGTCGTCACGTCGATCGCCGTCGACCGCGACCGGACGTGGGAGACCGACCACAAGCTCGCGCTCAAGCACGGGTTCCCGAGCGTACTCAGCGAGAACGGAGGGCCCGGCGGCCTCTCGCACACGCTGCGCTCGATCCCGCCGATGCTCGCCATCGCGAAGGATGTCGAGCGGCTGGCGCCCGACGCGCTGCTGCTGAACTACACGAACCCCGAGAATCGGGTCTGCCTCGCGATCCACCGCTACACGAAGGTGCGCAGCATCGGGCTCTGCCACGGCGTCGCCGAAACCGCCGAGATGGTGGCGCACCTGCTCGACATGCCGCGCGACGACGTCGACCTGCGCGGCGCCGGCACGAACCACTTCGTGTGGACGACATCGCTCACGGAGCGCTCGACCGGACGCGACCTGCTGCCGCTGCTGCGGGAGCGGTTGCCGCAAGCGGACCAGGAGAAATGGGGCTTCTGCGCGTGGCTGTTCGACCGCTTCGGCGTCTTCCCGACGACCGGCGATAACCACGTCGGCGAGTACATCGGCTACGCGGCGGAGTTCATCGGCACGAAGGGCTATAACTTCGGCGCCTACGCGCACAATCGCGAGTTGGGCCAGGCGAACGTCGACGCGTGGGCAGCCGGGGCGAAGCCGGTCGCGTCGCTGCTGCGCCAGCCGTCGCGGGAATCGCGCCTCGGCCACGGCGTGACGCAGATCATGGCGGCGCTGATCGCGGGCCGCACGATCCGCCGCCCATCGTTCATCGTCCCGAACGACGGCTACGTCGAGAACCTCGACCGCGACGCCGTCGTCGAGGTGCCGGGGATCATCGAGGACGGCGACTTCCGCGGCATGCAGGTCGGGCGGCTGGCCGGCCCGGTCGCCGCGATGGTCCAGAACGAGATCGCGATCCAGGAGCTGGCCGTCGAAGCGGCCGTCACCGGCTCGCGCGACGCCGCGCTGCAGGCGCTGCTGATCGACCCCTGCGTGCACAGCGCCCGCGCCGCCGAGGCGTTCCTCGACGAGATCCTGACGGCGCACCGCGCGCACCTGCCCGTGTTCTGGAGCTGAGGCGGGGCGTAGGGAATCCACAGATTTCACAGATGGACACAGATTGGGAATCTTAGGATAGCCCACACGCCGTCTGCGTGTCGCGAGCGAACTGCTCGCGGGACCGGGAGCGAAGCGCGCGGGCGATGAGCCACGCGGCGACGAGCGCGAGCGCGACGATC
>JBBTPG010000155.1:0-1878 GCA_038066315.1 Chloroflexota bacterium
GCCGGATCGCCCGAGACCGCGCCGCACGCGCGCGCCGCCTCGAGGCAGGCCAGGCTCGTCACGTAGATCGCCGGCTGGCAGTTGAAGGTCTTGCTGAGTTCGCTGTCCGGCCCCTCGAAGCACAGGCTCGAAATCGGCCGGGCGAGGATCGCGTCGGCGCGTTCGTAGAGGTTGCGAGCCGCCGGGTATGCCTCGAAGAGGTCGCGGCCCATGCCGGCCTCCTGGGAGCCCTGCCCGGGGAACACCCAGGCAACCGCTGCCTCAGGCATCGCGCTCGCGAGGGAGGTCTGACGACGCGGATGAGTCTGGGGTCACCGGCTACTCCGCCGCCTTCGCGGCCTTCACCTCGACGGCCAGCGCGCCTTTGTAGAAGCCGCACGTCGGACACGCGGTATGCGGAAGCCGGGCGTTGCGGCACTGCGGACAGCGCGACAGCCCCGTCGGCTTCAGGGCAAGATGGCTGCGCCGCTTCCCCTGGCGCGCCTTCGGATACTTACGCTTTGGCAGTGGTGCCACGGTTCGCTGCTCCTCCCTACGGGCCGACTCTCAGGTTCAGCGGCCAGTCTAACGGAACCGCCCCCCGCAAGCTAGCGCGATGATTCGCCGCTCGACCGCTGCGCAGGAGTGCCTCCACGTGGCCGCCTGCTGCTAGCGGCTGTCCGTCGCGCTTCGAATCAATGCCCGCTCCCGATTCCCCCTCCGCCGGGCGGAGAGGGCCGGGGTGAGGTCGCGGTGGAGTACGGCGACACAGCACCACGCTCGCGAGTCAACCTGTCCGAACCCCCTTCGTGCCCTTCGTGCTCTTCGTGGATCGTCCCTCAACGTCACCCCAGCTTCAGCTTCGCGAGCGCTGACCAGCGCGAATCGATCTGCTGGCCCGTACACGCGTGTCCCGCCGACGCGATCTCCTCGCCGCAAACCGGGCACAGCCCCGGACACTCCTCGTCGCAGACCGGCGCCATCGGCAGCGCCAGTGCCCAGTACTGCGCTAACGCTTCCGTGAGATCGATCACGTGGTGGCCGTCGATGCGGTACGCGTCCTCGTCGCCGTCCTCCGGTTCGACCGGCGCGCCGCTGACGACGTCGAGCGTCGGGAGGTACTCCTCCGCAATCTCGACGTCGACCGGGTACGTGATCGGTTTCACGCAGCGGCTGCACACGTCATCCGCCGTCCCGTGCACGTCCGCGCGCACGAGGATGCCGCGCGGCGTCCGGTCGAACCGCACGTGCCCGGCGGCATGGCGCGTGGCTCCGTCGATCCGGACATCGTCGTCGATGTCGTACTCGCGCGTCGCGCCGGTCGCTTCTTTCAGCAGCGAGGAAACGTTGAACTGCATGAGGGCCCACCTCAAGGGGTACCTCCAGCGTAGCGGCCCGAAAGTCGGCCGGTCAATTCCTCGCGGCCGCCTGTCACCTACGGTGCACGATCGCCTATAATCGCGACACGACGTCTTGGCCTGCGACGCGCTGATGACTCTTCTTCGAACCCCGCTCGCGGGGTGAGCATGGCTGCCCCGGCCGACGTTCGCCGTGGAGGCCCGGAATGGTATCGACCCGAGACATGACCTGGATCAACGATCTGCGGCGCCTGCAAGAATCCGACACGGCGCTCGATAGCCGCCGCGCGTCGCTCGACGACGCCGAGGCACGCCTCGGCGAATCCGAAGAACTCATCGCCGCGCGCGCCCACGAAGGGGCGCTGGCGGCCGCGCTCCGGCAGGCGCGCGCCGCGCAAAAGGACATCGAGCTTGAGGCGGACGATCTGAAATCGAAGATCGCGCCCGCGGAGACAAAGCTCTACAGCGGCGCGATCAAAAACCCGAAGGAACTCACGGACCTCCAGGCTGATATCGACCAGCTGAAGCGGCACCTCTCCGC
>JBBTPG010000155.1:1978-5510 GCA_038066315.1 Chloroflexota bacterium
CCACATACGGATTGCCCACCAGGGCCGCGCTCTGGCGAAGCTCGACCGCAATCTGTGCACCGGCTGCCGGATCTCCCTGCCGACGAACGTGGTGAACAAGGCGAGAACAGGCAACGCGCTCGTGCAGTGCCCGAACTGTGAGCGCATCCTGTATGCGTAACGTATGAGGGCAATCGGCTACTTCCGCGAGTCTGCGCAGCGCAGCGAATCGCTGGCGCAACAGAACAAGGCGTTCCTCGAGTTCTGCGAGCGCGAGGGGTACGAGGTCGCCGGCTCGTTCGTCGACGGCGCGAGCAGCAACGGCCACGCGCCCGGCTTCCGCCAGCTTATCGCGTTCCTGCGCGAACGCGATAAGGGCTTCGTCGTGGTGGTCGTCCCGAGCATCGAAGCGCTCGGCGGCGACCTGCGTGACGCCGCGCGACGTTTGTTCCAGATCGAAGGCCTCGGCGCACAAATCGCGCCGATGACCGGCACCGTCGACCCCGCCGCCGATCTCGTCCAGGCGTGGAATACCCAGGACCAAAACGCGCGCCTCGGTGACCGCGTGCGCGCCGCCATGCGCAAGAAGGCAGTGAAAGGCGAAGTGCTCGGCCGCCCGCCCTACGGCTACAAGGTCGGCAATCGCCGCCGCCTCGAGTTGATTCCCGAAGAGGCCGTCGTCGTCCGCTATATCTTTCGCCTCTACTTGCACGAAGGTATGGGCATCCGTCTCATCGCTCGCCGGCTCAACGGCGAAGGCCTGAAGACGAGACGCGGTGGCAACTGGAGCATGGTCAGCATCCGCGACATCCTCCGCAACCGCGCGTACCTTGGCACATACTCGCGCTTCGGCGTGCGCGTGGCGGGCAGCCACCCGCCGCTGGTCTCGGTCGATGACTTCCGCCTGGTGCAAGATCGCCTCAACGCGCGCCGCACCAGCTACGCGCCGCGCGTCGCGTCGCAGTTCCTGCTCTCGGGCATCGCCTACTGCGGCCATTGCGGCAACAAGCTGATTGGCGTCAGCCGCAAACAGTCGTGGAAGCGCCAGAGCGGCGAGAAGGTGTCGAACTCCTACCGCTACTACCAGTGTGAATCGCGCACGAACCAGAGCGTCTGCAGCTACCACACGCGCCGTGCCGGCGATCTCGAAGAGCAGACGCGCCAGGCGCTGGGCGACGCGTTCGCCAAAGGAAACGGCCTGCCGCAGCCCGGCGATGACGCCACGGTGCTCGCCGAGCAGCGGCAGGAACTCGATCGCCATAGCGCCCGCCTCCGGGCAATCGACCGCCGTATCGAAGGCTATATCGAGGCCGCGTCGAAGGGCCGGCTCGCGAAAGAGAAGATGCACAACCTCAGCATCACCGCCGCTGCCGACCGCCTCGCCGTCGAGGACGCCGTCGAGGCCCTCGAGCGCCACATCGGCGATCACCTCAGCGCATCAGACCGCAAGCGCGGGCGAGAGAAGGACGTCGCGCACCTGCTCGGCGCATGGGACGAGCTGCCGTTCGCCGAGCGTCAATCTGGCCTGCGCGACGCCGTCAGTCGCATCACCGTCACCGACGATCAGGCCCTCGCCGTCACCCTCCGGGCCTGACGGGTGGCACCGAAGAGCATCACCATCGCCGCCCATGCCGACCGCGTCCTCGCACAGCTCGACGAGTACGCGACCGCGAACGCTAGCATCCTCGAACGTCTTCCGTTGCAGAATGGCGCCCGCATCAAGCTGAACCTCACTGACGGCAGCGTCGGCCTCAACCTCTACCCTTCGAAAGGCGGCGGCTGCAAGATCGTCTTCGACCAGCCCGCCTCGGAGCATGCCGACGCCATCGCCGCGCTCGTCTCCGGCACCCCGTCCGCCGTGAAGGCGAGCAAGAGCGCCGGCACGACGATCGAACCCGTGCTCCCCGATGCCGCTTGCTGGGTCGGCAGCGACGAGAGCGGCAAGGGCGATTACTTCGGCCCGCTGGTCGTCGCTGCCGTCGCGCTGACGCAAACCAACTGGCGCGTGCTCGCGGAGCTCGGTGTGCAGGACAGCAAGAACCTCACCGACGCGCGCGCGAGCGCCCTGGCGGGCCAGATCCGCGATGCGTTTCCCAACGAAGTCATCACCATCATGCCCCCGCGCTACAACGAGCTCTGGGCGAAATTCCGCAACGTCAATCGCCTGCTCGCCTGGGCGCACGCCCGCGCCATCGAGAACGTCATCGAGAAGGCGCCAGACGCCACAGCCGCCGTCGCCGACCAGTTCGGCGACGAATCCCTGATTCGTGACGCGCTCTTCAAGCGCGGCCGCGAAGTCCGCCTCGTGCAGATGCCGCGCGCCGAGCGGGATCCGGCCGTCGCCGCGGCCTCCATCCTCGCCCGCGCCGAGTTCCTCCGCCGCCTCGACCAGCGCGGCCGCCAGGCCGGCGTCCGCCTCCCGAAAGGCGCCTCGTCGCAGGTCGACGCCGTCGCCCGCGCCATCGTCGCCCAGCGCGGACCCGATGCCCTGCACGCCATCGCCAAGACGCACTTCAAGACGACACAGCGCGTCATCCGGGTCTGACGCTCGGCGGGCGCGGGCGGGTGGCGTATGGAGGGCGTTCATGTCCCTGGCGCCTTTGATTGTTTTGCTGTGTTTGATTGTTTTTCGAGAAAAAACGGCGAATAATAATGCGTCAAGTTCATCTGCGGCTGGCGGACGGGCGGGCGGTCTGCGCTGGCCCGCTCGTATTGTGCGGCGGGGCGGGTGCGAACGCCCAGCGGCGGGTGTCACCGGGGGCCCTCACCCGGCCTGTCGCCTGTCTCCTCCGGAGGGTGGACCTATGGTCATTCGATGATTGGATGATCCGCGGAGGAACGCCACCCTCTCGCTCCACCGCGTAGCGTGGACTTCAGTCCGCGCGGTCGCCGCCTTCACGACGCTCGCTGGGATCTGACATCAAACACCCTCCCACACGGAGCCCGGGCAATCGTCCACTTCTCGTTTCCTCCATCTGTGTCCATCTGTGCCAATCTGTGGATGAACCCCTTCTCCGTCATCCGCGGTTCTTCTCCCGTATACTGAGAGTGCCAGCGGGCCGGGTGGCCGCTTGTGCCGCCTCGGCGGTGCGAGAGGAAAGTCCGAACTCCACAGGGCAGGGTGCCGGCTAACGGCCGGGCGTTGCGAAGCGACGGAACGTGCCACAGAAACATACCGCCCGCCTCGGCGGGTAAGGGCGAAATGGTGCGGTAAGAGCGCACCGGCGGCGTGGAGACATGGCCGCCGGGTAAACCCCACCCGGAGCAAGGCTACATAGGGGACCGCGCTCGCTTCGGCGAGCTAAGGACGGCCCGTCCGAGCGTCCCGGGTAAGCCGCTTGAGCTGGCGGGTAACCGCCAGCCCAGATAGATGGTCACCGCGCGCAAGCGTACAGAATTCGGCTTACAGGCCCGCTGGCACAGTCTGTTCGTCCCGACCCCGCCACCCGACCCTCGTACGTCGAGCCGTGCAACGCCTGATTTGCCCGCCGTGGCCTCACCCCGCACAATGTCGCGGTTAGAAGGAGACGATATATGAAGGTCCTGCTTACGA
>JBBTPG010000156.1:0-1836 GCA_038066315.1 Chloroflexota bacterium
CGTGCTCGGGGGCGTCGTCGGACAGCGCGACCGATAGCGTCTCGGCGCTGATGTAGGCTTCGTGCTGGCGCATGACATCCGCGATCTCGGCGCCGGCGCGATAGTAGGTCTTGATGCGATCGGCGATCTCGAAGCCGGCGTCCTTGCGCAGGTTCTGGATGCGGTGCACGATCTCGCGCGCGAGGCCCTCGCGCACCAGCTCCGGCGTCAGCTCCGACGAGACGATGACGACGGCGCCGTTCTCCTCGGCCGACGCGAAGCCCTCCTTCTCGCGCCCGTTGACCAGCAGCTCCTCCGGCGCGAGCGTCTTCCCCGCCACCTCGACCGGCTGTCCGGCGCCCGCCGCGCGCGCGACCTGCGACAGCTCGGCCTCGGGCATCGACGCGAGCGCCTTCGCGATGTCCTGCACCTCGCGCCCGTACTTCTGGCCGAGCAGCTTGAGGTTCGGCTTCACCTCGAAGCGCAGGAAGTCGGTCTCGTCACGGACGATGCGCAGCGCCTTCACGTTCAGCTCTTCGAGCAGCTGCGGCGCCAGGCGCTCGAGCGCGTGCTCTTCGAGCTGCGTCGGCAGCTTGACGAACAGCTCGGCGACCGGCTGGCGCACCTTGAGCTGCGCCTTCGCGCGCGCCGCGCGGCCCAGCGACGCGATGCGCATCACGAGTCGCGTCTCGTCGGACAGCGTGCGGTCGATGCGTGCGGCGTCGGACTGGGGCCAGTCCGTGAGGTGCACGCTCTCCGGCGGCGCTGCGGTCCCTCCAACCTCCAACCTCCAACCTCCAACGACCAGATTCCCGTACATCTCCTCGGCGAGGAACGGCGTGAACGGCGCCATCAGCTTCGCCAGCGTGACGAGGCATTCGTACAAGGTGGCGTAGGCGGCGAGCTTGTCGCTGTCGCTCTCGGACTTCCAGAAGCGGCGGCGGCTGCGGCGCACGTACCAGTTCGAGAGGTCGTCGACGAACGCCTCGATCAGCTTCGTCGCGGCAGCCGCGTCGAAGTCCTGCAGCGCGTCCGTGACGGCGCCGATGAGCTGGTGCAGTTCGGACAGCACCCAGCGATCGAGTTCGGTATACGCAACCCCCGCCTCACCCACCCCAACAGAAACCTCTGTGCCCTCTGTGTCCTCTGTGGTGAACCTCGCGGGCGGCGTCCAACCGTCGAGCTCCGCGTACGTGACGAAGAACGCGTAGGTGTTCCACAGCGTGAGGAACATGCTGCGGCGGACTTCGTCGGCGGGGCCGTAGCCGAAGTTGATGTTGTTCGCGGGGTTCTGGCGCAGGAACAGCCAGCGCATCACGTCGACGCCCATGTTGTCGGCGGCGTCCTCGAACCAGATGGCGTTGCCGGCGCTCTTGTGCATCTCGGCGCCGTGTTCGTCGCGCACCATCGCGTGGCCCAGCACGGTCTCGAACGACGGGCGATTCTCGAGCGCGGTGGACATCGTCAGCAGCGAGTAGAACCAGTTGCGGAACTGGCCGGGAAACGCCTCGGTGATGAACTGCGCCGGAAACCACTCGTCGAAGTACGGCCTGTCGCCGCGATACTTCAGCGTCGCGTAGGGCACGATGCCCGCATCGAGCCACGGGTTGCCGACGTCGGGGATGCGCGAGACCGGCGCGCCGCACGAGCGGCAGGCGATCTTCACCGCATCGACGAACGGCTTGTGCGGCGAGTGGCCGTCGAAGACGTCCCATCCCTCGACGGCGCGCGCTTTCAGCTCCGTCTCGCTGCCGATGACCTCGAACGCGCCGCAGGCCTCGCAGTCGTAGATCGGCAGCGCGAGGCCGTAGTAGCGCTTCTTCGAGATCATCCAGTCGTCCATGTTCTTCAGCCAGT
>JBBTPG010000157.1:0-1044 GCA_038066315.1 Chloroflexota bacterium
CAGACCGAGGGCGCCACGCTCGACTTCTTCGGCCGCACCACCCCCGGCGGCGGTGTCGGCACCGGCGTGATCATCGATACCGCCGGCCACATCGTCACGAATAACCACGTTGTCACTGTGGGAGGCGGCACCCGGCCGGCGGACCGCATCACCGTGACCCTCGCAGACCAGCGCACCGCCAGGGCGACGATCGTCGGCCGCGACCAGGCGACGGACCTCGCCGTCCTCAAGATCGACGCGGACAACCTCACCCCGGCGCCCTTCGCCGCGCCGGAGAGCCTGCACGTCGGACAGGACGTCGTCGCGATCGGCTTCGCCCTCGACCTGAAGGGAGGGCCCACGGTCACGCGCGGCGTCCTCAGCGCCAGGGGGCGCACGATCGACGAGCAGCCCTACACGATTAACGACGCGCTCCAGACGGATGCCGGCATCAACCCCGGCAACTCGGGCGGGCCGCTCGTGAACGCGCGCGGCGAGGTGATCGGCATCAACACCGCGATCATCCAGGGCGCGCAGAGCATCGGCTTCTCGATCTCGGTGGCCCTCGTCCAGCCGACAGTGCGGGACCTGATCGCTCGCGGCAAGATCGACCGCGCGTATCTCGGCGTCGGCACCGTCGACGTCACGCCGAGCATCGCCAGGAACTTCGACCTGCCGGTGGACGCCGGTATCGCCGTCACCGTCGTTGGCCGCGGCACCCCGGCCGAGGACGCCGGCCTTCGTCAGAACGACGTGATCGTGATGATCGATGGCCAGGGCGTCGCCAACAACGGCTCGCTGCTCGCGGTCCTCGCGAAGCGCCGCGCCGGAGACGTCGTGCCCGTCGAGTTTTACCGCGGCAGCGAGCGCCGGACGATCGACGTGAAGCTCGAATCGCGCCCCGGCGACTGACCGCCCCCCGCTTGCCGCCCGTTCTTGCCCGGTCGTACAGTGAACTCGCAAGCGCACGACGCGTGTCAGGAGGTGCTCCATGAAGCTACGCATGGTCATTGCCGTGGGCGCAGTCACGGCCGGCGCCACCTTGCTGCTGCGAAAGGTCGGCCT
>JBBTPG010000158.1:0-7243 GCA_038066315.1 Chloroflexota bacterium
CGGTGCCGAGGAGGGTGCGCGGGGTGAGCTTCTCGGACAGGAAGATGACGCCCATCGGCAGGGCGAAGACGGGGGCGGACGTGGTGAGGAACGCGGTCTTGGCGGCGCCGATCTCGGCGACGGAGTAGATGAAGAGAATGCTGCCGAGGCCGGTGCCGAGCACGCCGGCGGCGGCGACGATCGCGAGGCTGCGGCGCGTGAGCTTACGGAGCGGCTCTTCGGCGCGGCCGCGCGTCATGGCGATGGTGATCCAGACAGCGGCGGAGGCGGCCGGGATGCGCAGGCTCGCCGCGCCGAGGGCGTCGAGGTCGCCCTGCTGGCCTCGGAGCCAGATCGTCGCGGCGGCCCAGGCTGCGGCGGCAGCGAGGGCGAAGACGACGCCCCGCACGAGCTCAACGTTCACGTCGCCCGCGGCGTCGGCGCGGCGCTGCTCGAGGACGATCCAGGTAATGCCAACGACGATCAGCGCGCCGCCAATGGGCAGCGTCCACGTAACGGGCTCGCCGAGCAGGACGACCGCGAGAAGGAACGTGATGAACGGGTAGGCGCTGTTGGTGATGGGGAACGTGCGCGAGACGCCGAGGTGGCCGAGCGCGTTGATGTACAGCGTGTCGCCGACGGCCTGACCGACGATGCCCGAGCCCATCATCGAGAAGCCGGTGATGAACGTCATCTCTTTGAGCTGAACGAGTCCGGCGGTGGCGATGAGGAGGCCGACGAGCATGAGGCTGGCGGTGAGGCTGCGGACAGCGGACATCATCAGCGGGCGCAGACGGCCAGACTGCGAAGCCAGCAGGACGGAAGTGAACGCCCACAAGGCGGATGAAGCGAGAGCCGCGGCGGCGCCCACGGGCGTGTCTCCTGATCGTGCGTGCGGTGACGGGTGGACGTGGGTCAGGGTAGCGGGGCGGGCGTGTTGGGGCGAGCGGCGGGCGAGGTTGTAGGTGGCGGGTTGCAGGTTGCAGCGACCGCGGATCGACGGGATGTGACGGAATCGGCGCGCGGTCGAAGCACGGCGGCGGGCGGGGCGAGCCCCGCCCCTACGCGGCTCGCTGCGTCACTCCGTCCAGACGGGGTAGGAGCCGAAGACTTTGAAGAAGTTCGCCTGCTCCTTCACGGCGGCGAGGGCCTGGGCGACGAGAGGATCGTCGCGGTGGCCTTCAACATCGATGAGGAAGGTGTAGACGCCGAGGTCGGCGCCGGAGGGGCGCGATTCGATCTTCGTAAGGTTGATCGAGCGGTCGGCGAACTCGTGGAGGACGCTCACGAGCGTGCCGGGGCGGTCGTGCGCAACGCCGAAGGCCAGCGACGTCTTGTCGTTGCCGGTGGGTGCGGCGCCCTCGCGCGCGAGGACGACGAAGCGCGTCTTGTTGACAGGCGAGTCCTCGATGCCACGCTCGAGGATCCGCGCGCCGTAAATCTCGGCGGCGCGCGCGGGACCGATGGCAGCCGAGCGGGGCGTCTTCATCATGACCGCGACGGCCTCGGAGTTGGAGAGGGCGGCCTCGGTCCGGACGCCGGGGAAGTGCGCTTCCAGGTACTGTCGGCACTGGCCGAGCGACTGCGGGTGTGAGTAGATGACCTCGACGTCGCCGCGGTCGGCGCCCGGCCGGACCATCAGGCAGTGCTCGATGTTGAGCACGATCTCGCCGCAAATGGCGAGGCCCTCGTCGCGGATGAGCAGGTCGACCGTGTCCGTGATGGTGCCCTGGAGGCTGTTCTCGATCGGGGCCATCGCGCGATCGACGTCGCCAGCCGCGACGGCACCCGCGGCCTGGGCGATCGTGGGATACGGGACGCGCTGGGCATCGGGGTAGTAGCGGAGTGCGGCGACTTCGGTGTTCGTCCCGGCCGGTCCGAGGTAGGCGACGCGGGTGATGGCAGCCACTAGAAACTGCGGGCCGGAGCCGGCGAGAGGAGCGCATCGCGGAGCTGCTCTTCGCTCTCGTGCAGCGTGACGGCGACGACCTCATCGCCGGCGTGGATGATAGTCTCGCCGGACGGCACCTTCGGCTGGCCGTCTTCGCCCACGACGAGTACAACCATCGACTGGTACGGGAGAAGGATCGTGCGGACAGGCTGGTTGACGACGCGCGAGTCATCGGGGATGCGCACTTCGACGAGCTCCAGGCCGCTGCCCTTGAGCTTTACGAGCACCGAGAGGTGGTGCGTCGGCAGCTCCTGCTCGATGTGCGCCATGATCGCCGAGGTGGCGCTGACGGTGATGTCGACTTCGAGCTTGCGGAAGATCTGCTCGTTCTTGGGATCATTGATGCGGGCGACGGTGCGGGCGACGTTGAAGCGCTGCTTGGCGACCTGACAAGCAACGAGGTTGTCCTCGTCGTCACCGGTGACAGCGAGCAGCATGTCAGCGCGCGATGTGCCGGCTTTTTCGAGAACCGTGGCCTCGCAGCCGTCGCCATCCATCACGATGTCGCCGAGCTCGTCGGCGATCGCTTTCGCTCTCTGTGAATCGCTTTCGATGACGAGCACCTCGTGATTCGCCTCGACGAGTTCTTTGGCGAGGTGGAACCCGACCTTCCCGCCGCCGACGACGATGATGTACATGCCCTGCTTGGCCTCGACCGTGGTCATGCTAGAGGCCCTCCTGCCGCATGAACTCGATCGCGAGCTCGTTGGCGGCTTCGTCCGATGGGGCCTGGATGACGCGCTTGAGGCGCTTGGCCTGGACACGGGTGGGGTTGATCGTGCGCAGGCCCATGTTGCGGTACATCTCCTCGCGCAGCGGGTCGAAGACGCGGGTGGCGACGATCTTCACGCCGAAGATGTGCTTGGCGATCTGCGCCGCCATCACGTTGCGGTTGTCACCGCGCGTGGTACTGACGAAGGCATCCGCATCGCGGACGCCGATCTTCTTGAGCACGTCGACATCGATGCCGTTGCCAACGTGCGTCGAGCCGCGGAAGTCGTCCGGGAGGAATCGGAATGCTGAGGCGTCGATGTCGAGGACGAGGACGTCGTTCCCTTCGCTGCTCAGCTCAGCGGCCAGTGCCGCGCCGACGCGGCCGCAGCCCATGACCACAATCTTCATCTACGCTCCTACCCCTGGCGCGCTTATTCTCGAACCGGATGACGCCACAGCCAGACGTTGCATGGCGCGGCCTTCAATACGTACTGGGTCAGGCGCCCCATCTGATATTCGCCGAGCGGCGCCTTGTGCTCGGCGCCCATAAGGATCAGGTCTACGCCACGCTCCATGGCCTCATCGACGATGGCGTGGCCGGCCTCGCGTGCCTGCAGCAACTCCCCCTCGATCTTGAAGTCGGCCTCGCTCGCGATGCGCTCAGCCCGGATCAAGACATCTTCGCCGTTCGTCGCCTCCTCGGACAACTCGGCATCCAGCGGGAGCGAGCGCTTGACTTCGATGACGTGGACAGCAAAGACCTTGCCTTTATTCTTCTTCGCGATGGAGCACGCGAGCGTCACCGCGTCCATGCTGGCGGGAGAGCCATCGACGGGGACGAGGATGGACCGCACGCCGGACATGGGGTCTGTAGCAGCCAAGGTTCTCTCGTACTCCACGCCCGCCGTGGCGGGCGTCATGCGCTGGGCGTCCCGCCATTATAGGAAGGGTCAGATTCACCGGCAACGTACGATGCTGGCCGTACCGGGCGGATCTTGACGAACCGCTGGCAAGCCTGGAAACATTGGCGCCGCGCTGCCGACTATTTCTAAGAGAGGGCAGCATCGGGTTGTCCGAGGAAGTACCCGCGATGCCAGCGTCGCAGACCCACAAGCGCGCCTACATGCAATCCCGTCTCCGGGAGGAGATCGCGCGGGCACGGCGGTACGGCACGCCCTTCGCGATCGCGGTGTTCGAGGCGGTCGCGTCGGATGGGCTGCCCCTGCGGAAGAAGATGGAATACGCGCTGAGCATGATCGCGGGCGCGGTGCGAACGTCGGACGTGGTAGCGCTGGCGTTCGAAGATACGATCGTCGTGCTGTTGGTCCAGACGGATGCCGCGACCATGAAGGATGCGCTGCTGCGGATCCGGAACGGCGTCTCGCGGCAGGCGGGCGGCTGGCAGATGACGACGTATGTGTTTCCGCGGGACGAAGCCGCGATCGAGGCGTTGCCGTTGTTCACGGCGGCGTAGCCCGGCCGCAGCCGGTGATCGGGCTGCCTCCGGCCTCCGGCGGCGACTCTTCGAGCGCCGGACGGGACAGGTCTCCTACGGCGACTCTTCGACCGGGGGCGGCTGTGATCCATCCCCCATCGGACACCGTTGTCGAGTTCGCAGCCTCCGATGCCGATCCGCGTTCGATCAACAGCCGGGGGCGGCTGTCTTACATCACCATTTTCGGTTGCGTCAGGCGGGCTTCCAGGTGGTGCCCTGCGGGCCGTCCTCCAGGGTAATCTGGAGCTCGGTGAGGCCGTCGCGGACGCGGTCGGCCAGTTGCCACTGCTTGGCGGCGCGGAGTTCGGTGCGGATCTGCACGAGCAGCTCGATGAACGGTGCGGCCGCGATCGACTGTTCCGCGTGCTCGAGGCGAAGGCCAAGGACGTCTGCGAGTTCGACGAGCAGGCCCTGCGCCGGGACGACGCCGCGACCTTCATCGCGCGCCTTGTTCACTTCCTTCGCGAGGTCGAAGAGGACGGCGAGCGCTTGCGGCGTGTTGAGGTCTTCGTCCATGCCGGCGATGAACCGATCGCGGAAGGCGCCGAGGTCGATGCCGCCGTCGCCATCATCGCCGGGCGTGCGCCCAGACGGGCGGGCGTCGGCCCGCGCCGCGGTGCGCAGGCGGTCGGCGCCGGCCTTCGCGGCATCAAGGGTGTCTTCGCTGAACGTGAGCGGCTTTCGGTAGTGCGACGTGAGCACCCACAGGCGAAGCCCATCGCCGCCGGCTTTCTTCAAGCCATCGCGGATGGTGATGAAGTTACCGAGCGACTTGCTCATCTTCTCTTCGCCCATTTTCACCCAGGCGTTATGGAGCCAGTAGCGGACGAAGGGGACGGCGCCGGTGTAGGCCTCGGTCTGGGCGATCTCGTTCTCGTGGTGCGGGAAGATGAGGTCCTCTCCGCCGCCGTGGATGTCAATGCGCTCGCCGAGGTACTTCAGCGACATGGCGGAGCACTCTATGTGCCAGCCGGGCCGGCCTTTGCCCCAGGGGCTGTCCCACGACGGCTCGCCGGCCTTCGCGCCCTTCCACAGGGCGAAGTCGGCAGCGGTCTCCTTGTGTTCGCCGGGATCGACACGCGCGCCCGCGAGGAGCGAGTCCTGGGTGCGATGCGCAAGCTTGCCGTAATCGGACTTCGCGGAGACGCGGTAGTAGACGTCGGACCACTCGCTGTGCTCCGACGCGGCCGCGTAGGCGTAGCCCTTTTCGATGAGGCGCTGGATGATCTCGATCATCTCCGGCACCTCGCGCGTGGCGCGCGGGTAGACGTCGGCGGGCAGCACGTTGAGGTCGCGCATGTCGTCCATGTACATGCCGATGAAGCGCTCGACGAGCTCATCGGTGGAGATCTTGAGGCGGTTGGCGCGCTCGATGATACGGTCGTCGATGTCCGTGAAGTTCTGGACGTGCTTCACCCTGTAGTTGCGCCAGGTGAGGTAACGCTTCAGCACATCGAAGACGATGTAGCTCATGGCGTGGCCGATGTGAGACTCGTCGTAGGGCGTGATGCCGCAAACGTACATCGTGACGACGTCGCTCACGGGCTCGAACGGCTCAAGCTGGCGGGAGAGCGTGTTGGTGAACCGGATCAACCGCCGATCGCCTCCCGGTTCGGGAGCGCGGAGGTGGATACGTCCGGCGCGGGCGGCGCGTCGTCGCGGCGGCGGTGGAGATGCAGGGGCTCGCTCGCATCGGGCTTCGCCTCGCCCACGTGAGCGCCCAGGCCCTCGAGCCGGTCCTGGAGCGTGCGGATGCGGCGGTCGAGGCGCTCGATGTGGCGCTCCAGTGCGTCGATGCGGTCCCACTCCGGATCGGGCAGCTTCGTGATGGTGTCGCTGCCGGGGTCGTGATACGAGACGACGTGGCCGGGCACGCCGACGACCGTGGCATTCTCCGGGACGTTGGTGACAACGACGGAGCCGGCGCCGATGCGCGCATTGTCGCCGATCTCGACGGCGCCGATGAGCTTCGCGCCGGCGCCGACGGTGACGCGATTGCGGAGCGTCGGGTGGCGCTTCGAGCGGTGCATGCTGGTGCCGCCGAGCGTCACGCCCTGCATGATGTTGCAGTCGTCGCCGATCTCGGCGGTCTCGCCGATCACGACGCCCATGCCGTGGTCGATGAAGAGCCCTTCGCCGATGTCGGCGCCGGGGTGGATCTCGATGCCTGTGACGAAGCGGCTGAAGTTCGAAATGATGCGAGGCACGACCGGCACGCCGCGGCGGTGGAGGGCGTGGGCCAGGCGGTGCATCTCGCGCGCGTGGAAGCCGGGGTAGGCAAGGACGACTTCAGCCGCGCTGCGGGCGGCGGGATCGCGGGCGCGAATGGCGTCAATGTCTCGCTTGATGGACTTGAATACCGACATGAGGACGAGAATCCCCCAGTTACTTGCTTGCCTTGTCGTTTGTCGGCGGCAGGTTGGGGCTCCGCTAGGCGGAAGGCCCCTCGGGACAGGCGCAGAGCGCCCCTGTCACTGGCGGAAGACTTGTCGCAAGACCGGGGAAGGAAGACATCGCCACCACGCTGCTCCGGGCCGCCGAATCTAGCCGCTCGGGCGGATCCTGGGCGGATGTTCGTTGCCGTTTACTCTAACAGCACCACTGCGAGCGCGGCAATGCCGTCGCCTCGGCCTGTAAACCCCAGGCCGTCCGAGGTGGTTGCCTTCAGGCTAATCGCCGTTACGTCAACTTCCAGTGCGGTTGCGACGGCATCGCGCATGGCGCCGATGTAGCCCCCCAGGCGCGGCTCCTGGGCGATGACCGTGGCGTCGATATTGGCGATCCGGAGGCCCGTCGCCGACACGCGCTCCCGGACCAGGCGGAGGAGATCGACGCTGCTGGCGTCCCTCCACTGCTCGTCAGACGACGGGAACATGCCGCCGATGTCGCCCAACGCGGCTGCGCCGAGAAGCGCATCGATGATGGCGTGGAGCAGCGCGTCGCCGTCCGAGTGGCCGGCGAGGCCGCGCGGATGCGGGATCGCGACGCCGCCGAGGATCAGCGGCCTGGCTTCGGCGAACGCGTGGATATCGATGCCCTGCCCGATGCGCATGTGCGGATGATAGCGCGAGCGCGGGGTTAACCACGAAGCCTACGGCCCGTAG
>JBBTPG010000158.1:7343-9419 GCA_038066315.1 Chloroflexota bacterium
AGTTCGGACGCGTATTGCTGTCCGATGGTCGTTGCGTTGGCTCGGAGCCAGTCGCTGAGCCGCGTGGCGCCGGTCGAGGGGCCTTCGGTGACGAGGAGGCCGGCGGTGAGCCCGGCGACCTCCTCGGCGGTGAGCAGGACGTCGCGGAGGAAGACGCCGATGATGCGCGAGAGCGCGAGCGTGAGGCGCGGC
Source organism: Chloroflexota bacterium (assembly GCA_038066315.1). Lineage (GTDB taxonomy): Bacteria > Chloroflexota > Dehalococcoidia > DSTF01 > JACRBR01 > JANXYW01. The sequence goes on from JBBTPG010000158.1 coordinate 7,536, forward strand.
GGCAGATGCACGATGTACGTACGGCTGCTGAGCGTGCGCTTGAGCAGGCCGAGGAGTTCGTCGAAGGTGTACGTCTCGGGGCCGACGGCGTCGATCACGGCGTTTTCGTCGCGGAGGGCGGCATCCACGGCGAGGGCGGCCATATCTTCGACGTAGATGGGGCGCATGCGGTAGCGGCCGTCGCCGGGGACGGCGAAGACCGGGAAGCGCCGCAGCAGCCAGGCGATGTTGTTGATGAGCACGTCCTCGCCGCCGAAGATGACGGTCGGCCGCAAGATCGCGTACGAAAGCCGCGACTCCTTGACGGCCTCTTCGAGCAGCGCCTTGCCGCGGTAGTACGGCAGCGGCGAGGACAACGACGGGTTGGCGATGCTGACGTGCACGATGCGCCGGACGCCGGCAGCCTCCGCAGCGGCGATCAACGTCCTGGTGTTGTCGACGGCGCCCGCGAAGTTCGTCTGGCCGTGCGAGAAGCGCACCCAGTACGTGTTGTAGAGGACGCTCGCGCCACGCAAGCTCTCGACGAGCGCGTCGGGGCGGTGGAAGTCGAACGAGGCGACTGAGACGGCATCGCCGAACTCGTGTACGCGCTCGGGATGGTTGGTGAGCGTGCGGACGCGGACACCTTCGGCGAGCAGGCGGCGGGTGATGTACTTGCCTGTGTAGCTGAAGGCGCCGGTGACGACGTGCAGTGCGCTTTCCGGCATGGCGCTCCTTCCGGCTCGCGGTGCCGCGGCGGGACACGGCGGCTTCGCACCAGGAGCATCACACGCCGTTCCCGCCAGGAGAACAGCGGCAGCGGTCGCAACGTCCGCTATTATGCTGGCAAGGCATGGAAGATTTCGAGGCGTATGGACAGCTGCGGAAGAGGCCGCTGCCGGCCGATCCGGGCGGGGCGGCTGTCCCCGGCGCACCGCCACGGGCGCTTGCGCCGGCGCGGCGGCGCAAGCGCTCGCACTGGCTCCGCAACACGATCCTGATCATCGCGGCGTATTTCGTGCTGGCGGTCGGCACGACGGTGCAGCCTCTGCCGGTGCCGCTGACATCGGTGCGGGTGTCAGTGCCGTTCCCGGGCGGGGCGCCGCTGCTGTTCGGGCTGCCCGATCGGCCGTTCACCGTGCTGGTGATCGGGCTGGACCGGCGGCCGACCGAGACGGGGCCGAGCCGGACGGACACGGTGCTGCTGTTGCGCATCGACCCGAGCGCGCACAAGGCGGCGTTCCTGAGCATCCCACGCGACGCGCTGATGCAGATCCCGAGCGCGGACGGCAGCTACAGCCAGGACCGGATCAACACGGCGTTCGTCTACAACTACTCGTCGAAGGACAGCGGCGCCGCGCCGAAGGCGACGATGCGGACGATAGAGCACAACCTGGGGATCAAGGCGGACCACTACGTGATCTTCGACCAGCGGAATGCGCGGGATCTGATCGACGCGATGGGCGGCGTGACGATCGACAACCCGCGCGAGTTCGGGCAGGAGGACTACTCGGACGACGACGTGCACGTCGTGCCGCAGCACTTCCCGCTCGGCAAGCAGCATCTCGACGGTTACCAGGCAGTGGCGTACGGGCGGATCCGCCAGGGCTCGACGGACTTCGACCGCATCGAGCGGCAGCAGCGCGTCGGATCGGCGCTGATCCGCGGGGCGGAGTCGCCGCTTTCGATCTTGCGGCTACCGAAGTTGTACAGCTCCTACCGAAAGACGATCAGCAGCGACATGAGCATGCGGCAGTCGGCGGGCGTGCTCTCGATGCTGAAGCGCGTCTCGGACAGCGAGCTGAAGACGAAGTCGCTGGGTGATGCGGCGGTGTCGTGCGAGACGTGCACGGCATCGATCCAGCTGCTCGACCCGGCGAAGGTCGAAGCGATCATCGGCGAAGC
>JBBTPG010000159.1:0-7353 GCA_038066315.1 Chloroflexota bacterium
TTGCGTAATCTGCGGTTCCGTCCCCGTCAATCCCCGGCCATCACAGGTCGATCATTCCAGCAGGCCTGAACGGCGATCGCTACAATCGAGCGAGGCTGCACATGATCGAAGACAGCGTCCGCGAGCTGAAGGAGATCATCGCCAACAACGACGGCCACAACGCCGCCGACTCCCGCTTCGCGCGCGCCGTCGATGAACTCGTCAGCGCGGTCTACGACGACATCGGCGAGATCAGCGCCCTGCCCGCACGCACGCTGTTCGACCTGTTCGTGATCAAGGTGCTGTACGTCGGCCGTCACAGCGTGGACGCCGGCGTCATCGACTATCTGGGCTCGATGCTTGAGACGTGCCTGCTCACGGACCAGCTCTTCCCGCCCGGTGACGACGGCCGCCCGCACCGGATGTACTTCAGCGATATGCTCGACGCGGAGAAACAGCCGCCGGGCGTGGCTAACGTCTTCGAGGCGTACCGGAGGTATGCGGATGGCGCCCTGTTCCTCAGCGGCGTCTTTCCGTCGAGTCTGCGGCCGGCCCCGTGTCACGCGACACCGCTGCGCCGGCGCGCCGCACCCGGCATCGACGCCGCGTACTACGTCACTACCGGCAAAGCCATGTACCGCATGGCCGCGCGCGACGGCCACGCGACCTGCACCCACCAGCCCGACACGCTCTCCAAGCTCGCCGACCATTTCGAGGTCTACGTCGACGCCCTGAACGAGATGAGTGAGCGCTACATCATGGGCTTCGACATGCGGCTCATCGCCGACAAGATGCTCGACGGCTTCAACCGCTACCGAGCTTCACGCGAAGAACAGCATCTGGCGTCAGGCCGCCGCTACGCCGCCATCCTCCGCATCGACCGCGAGCAGTTCCCGTGGCTCAACCCGGAGTCATAGTGCGAACACCGCGGGCCGTGTAGGGGCGGCGAGCCCTGCCCGCGATTGCGTAAACGCGACCCTCCTGCTACCGCACGATCCGCGCGATAATCCCCTGCAGCTCGTCGTCGCTGTGAAAGCGGATGACCACACTGCCGCCGGTGCGCCGCTTCTTGATCGCGACGGGCATACCGATCGCATGGCGCAGCTCATTTTCGAGAGCAGTGACGTGCGGGTCAGTTTTCTTTACCGCTCGCCGGTCCACCTTCGCGCCGGGTCTGCTGACACTCTTCAGCGCGCGCGCGATCTCCTCCGCCTCGCGCACCGTCATCGCGTCGGCGACGATGCGCCGCCACGCGTCGAGCCGCGTCCGTGATTCCTCGATGCCCAGCAATGCGCGTGCGTGCCCTTCCGTGATCTGGCCCGATGCCAGGCTCGCGCGGATATCGTCCTCCAGCGAAAGCAGCCGCAGCGTGTTCGCCACCGCAACGCGGCTGCGTCCGACGCGCGTCGCGATCTGCTCCTGCGTCAGCCCGAACTCGTCCGCGAGCCCGCGGAACGCCTGCGCCTCTTCCAGCGGGTTCAGGTCCTGCCGCTGCAGGTTCTCGACGAGCGCGATCTCCAGCAGCTCTTTGCCCGCCGCCTCGCGCACGACAACCGGCATGCGCGTCACGCCTGCCATGCGCGCCGCCTGCAGCCGCCGCTCGCCGGCGATCAACTGGTAGGTCGCGGGTCCCAGGTCCGAACCTGCCTGCGTGACGACGACCGGCTGCAACACGCCATGCTCGCGGATGCTGTCCGCGAGCTCGCGCAGCGTCTCCGGATCGAACCGCGACCGCGGTTGGTGCGGGTTCGGGACGATCAGGTCGATGTCAACCGTCTCCACACCGGCGCCGCTGCCGGTCTTCGGAATCAGCGCCGACAGTCCGCGGCCGAGCGCCGGGCGATGAGATGACGTCATGCGGGTACCTCCGTGCGGGATCCGGCGATCACTTCCTCTGCAAGGTCGTCGTACGCGCGGCTCGCGCGCGACGCCGGGTCGTACTTCGAGATCGGCAACCCGTGGCTCGGCGCCTCGCTCAATCGCACGCTGCGCGGTATCACCGTCTTGAACGTGTTGCTGAAATGCTTGCGCACCTCGTCCGCAACCTGCTGCGAAAGATTCGTGCGGCCGTCGAACATCGTCAGCAACAGGCCGCGCAGTTTCAGCGACGAGTTAAGATTTCTTCGCACCAGCTCGAGCGTGGCCGTCAGCTGTCCGAGCCCTTCGAGCGCCAGATACTCGCACTGCACCGGCACGATCACCTCGTCGGCCGCGGCCAGCGCGTTGACCGTCAGCAGCCCCAGCGACGGCGGACAGTCGATCAGCACGTAGTCGTACGCGCCGCGCACCGCATCCAGGGCGCGCTTCAGCCGGAACTCGCGCGCCATCATCGGCACGAGCTCCACCTCCGCACCCGCGAGCGCGGGCGTCGCCGGCACCAGCATCAGCCCGTCGACACCCGTCTCGACCGCCACCTCCATCGCATGCGCTCCACCTATGACGACATCGTACGTTGTCTGCCCCTCGGTGCGGATGCCCAGGCCGGCGCTCGAATTCGCCTGCGGGTCGAAGTCGAAGAGAAGGACGCGCACGCCCCGGTGCGCAAGCGCGGCTCCGAGATTGATCGCCGTCGTCGTCTTGCCGACGCCGCCCTTCTGGTTCGCCAGCGCGATCACCCTCGTCACCGCAACGCCACGTCCGGGTACTGACGCATTCGATCCTCGATCTCTGCGCGCGCCGGGATCGCGGTCGCGCCGATGCCGCCGACCGACAGGCTCGCGGCCGCCGCTCCGAAGCGCGCGGACTCACCGACGTCGCCGGTCTCGTGCAATCGTATCAGGAATCCCGTCGCGAATGTGTCGCCGGCGCCGGTCGGATCGACCTCCGTCTCCGGGAACGAGTCCATGCGCCGCCAGTGACCGTCCGTGTACACGCGCGCCCCCCGCCACGACTCTGTCATCGCGACGATCGGCACACCCGCTGCCCAGCGCTCCAGTTCCGCGGATCCGTCCGCCAGGTCCTCGTCCGAAACGAAGAGCACCTCGCAGTTCGACCAGAACGGCTCTCCGTGCCAGCGCGTGTGTTGCACCCGCCCCTCCGCATCGGCCGACCGCAACCACCCCTGCGCCGAGACGCCGATCAGCGATTCTCCGGCGAACGTCGCGGCAAATCCGGGTGCGATCTCGCCGAACACCGGCCCCAGCAGAACGATCGGCGCCGCGCGCCACTCCTCCGGCACATCGCCCGGGGCGATCGGCGTGGCGACGGCGCGAATGTGCTGCGTGCGCTGGCCACCGCGGTACGTGTTCTCGAAGGTTGTCGTGACAGCGGAACCGACATCGGCAATCTGAGCGAACGGCAGGAGCGCCTGCAGATCAACGTCGCCCGCGGTGCGCGTCACGACGCCGACCGTGAAGCCGAGGCGATGTGCCTGAACGGCCGCGAAGGTCGGCGTGCCGCCGCGCCGCCAGCCGTCCTCGACGATGTCCCGCGTCACGTGGCCGACGACGACGAAATCCGGTACAGGCATTCGGCGTGCCGTCAGCGCTTGAGCGAGATGGACACCTTGCGGTTCTCGCCCTCGCCTATGCTCGACGTCTCGACCTCGCGGTCCTCCGCCAGCGTCAGGTGGACAATGCGCCGCTCGTTCGGCGGCATCGGCTCCAGGGTCACCGGGCGGCGCGTGCGCCGCACCTGGTCCGCCATGCGCCGCGCTAGCTGGTTGAGCTGCTTCTCGCGGCGCCGCCGGTAGCCCTCGACGTCCACGGTGAACGTCGCGTGCTCGGTGAGCTTACGGCCGACCATGAGGTTCAGCAGGTACTGCAACGACGCAAGCGTCTCGCCGCGCCGCCCGATCAGCAGCCCCAGGTCGTCGCCCTCGATGTCCAGCACCGCCTTCGCCATGCCGAGACCGTCGCCCGGCGTCTCCGCGTCGCGGATCGACACGTCGGCGGTGATGCCCATCAACTCCAGCAGGTGGTCGAGCATCTGCGCCGCCATCTCGGCGTCGTCCTCGATCAACTCGCCCTCGCCGTCGGTCCCGCCTTCTTCGCCGGCCGCGGCGCCCTCGCCCGTCCGCCAGACGCGGACGCGCGCGTCCGCGGCGCCTACGCCCAGGATGCCGCCCTTGGGCTCGGCAAGCACCTCGAACGCGACCTCGTCGCGCGTCGCGTCAAGCTCGTCCAGCGCCCGCTCTATCGCTTCTTCGACCGTCTTACCGCTTGCCTCTACGCCGCCCATGCTTGTTCCTTCGCGTGCTCCGCGGTCCCGGCAACATCGTCGCCTCGCCGCCTTCATCTACCTCAATGTCGGCTGCCGCCGGCTTCGGCGCCGCCTTCACCTTCTCGCTCCGGTTCGCGGTTGCCGCAGGCGCAGGCGCCGATGCCGGACCGAACCGCAGCAGCGATTTCCACTCCACCTTCCGGCCCATGTAAAAGTACTGCATCACAATGCCGGCGACGTTCGAGACGCCCCAGTAGAGCGCCAGGCCCGCCGGCACGTTCAGGCTCCAGAACCCGAACATCAACGGCATCATCCAGGTCATCATCTGCGCCGTCTGCTGCTGCTGCTGCGACGATGCGCTCGCCCCGGCAGCCGGGGTCGGCGTCATCAGCTTCTGCTGCACGTACATCGACGCCGCCACGAAGAACGGCAGCACGTACGATGCGTCCGGCTGGCCCAGGTTCCAGTACAGCAGCCCGTTGTTCAGCGGCACAGCCTGGTGCACGTACGAGATCGGGTACAGGCGCCCGGAGAGCGTCACCAGGCTCTCCGGCGTATCGCCCAGCGACAAATTGATCACCTGGTACAGCGCGATCCAGATCGGGAACTGCACCAGCATCGGGATCAGGCAGCCGATGGGGTTGACGCCAGCCTCGCGGTAGAGCGCCATCGTCTCCTGCTGGAGCTTCTTGGGATCCTTGCCCTTGTACTTCTTCTGCAGCTCCTGCATCTGCGGCTGGATCGTCTGCATGGCGCGGCTCTGCTTGTACTGGCTAGCGGTCAGCGGCCACGTGACGAACTTCATCACGAGGGTGAAGACGATGATCGCCAGGCCGAAGTTGCCGCCGAAGAGCCGGGCGAGCGCCACCAGCACGTTCGTCATCGGATCGACGAGCAACAGGTGGAAGAGTTGAAATAGCTGGTCCATCTAGCGCCTGATCATCCTATCGCGGCAGCGGGAAGCTGCCCGGCGCCCCGAGCGCAGCCGTCGCGTCGAGCACGTACAGCGTCGCGCTGCTCGGTACGACATACACCGTCTTGTCCCCGTCGCTCGTGAGATTCGCGAGCACCTTGACCCCTAGCTCCACCGGCGCTCCGCCATCCACTGGCTGCCCCGATAGAAGATCGAGTTTGTACACGCGACCGCTCTTCGCGGCGACGATCAATCCGCCTCCGGCGACCACGGGCGCCGCCCGCACGGCGGAGCCGGTATTGAACGGGCGCTCCCACGTTTTCGCGCCTGTCAACGCGTCCACAGCGTACACCTTGCCGTCCAGGCTCGCAGCGTAGACGATACCGTCCCGCACGACCGGCGCCGCCCAGAACCAGTTGTCCGCCTTCATCGACCAGTTCATCGTCCCGTCGGCCTTCTTCACCGAATACAGCTTGTTGTCGAACGCGCCGACGTAGATCGCATCGCCTGCGATGACAGGCCGCGCGGCGATGCCGGAGCTGGCGCTCGCGAACACCCACTTCTGCTGACCGGTCTTGTCCAGCGCGTACAGCGAACCGTCCAGCGACGTCACATAGATCGTGTCACCCTCAACCGCCGGCGTCGCCCAGACCTCGCCCTTCGTCTTGAACGCCCAGCGCTGTTCTCCGCTGGCGGCATCCAGGCTGAACAGGCGGTTCGCTTTCGTCCCGAAGTAGATCGTGTCGCCGTCGACCGCGACGCCGCCAACGATTTCGGCGCCCGCGTCGCGCACCCAGCGCACGCTGCCGGTGCCCGTGTCGAGCGCAAAGACCATGCCGCGGAACGTCGGCACGTAGGCCGTCCTGCCGTCCGCCGAGACGCCGGTGTCGCCGTAGAGCGCTTGCAGCTTGCCCAGCGCATCCTTCTCGAACTTCACCGCGGCATCGACGAGCGACTTGGCTCCCGACTTCTGGTCATCGGGCGCGCCGGAATCGGAGATCGCCTTCTTGAGCGCATCGCCGCTGGGGCCGGACACCGTGAGGTCCTTCACCTTCCTCTGGATCTCGGCCTTCGCCGCAGCGTCGATCGAGAGCGCATCGGCCGTGGCAGAGAGCTTCTCGCTGGTCTCCGTGCTGACCGGGTAGCTGTTCTTGTCCTTCGGCGGGAACTGCCAGGACGCGATGCTCGATCCGTCGCGAAGCGCATACAGACGCGACTTGTGCGAAACGAGGATCAGCCGCTGCGAATCGACCGTGACCGGGACCGCGCCAGCCCATCCGACCGGCCCCGGAGGCGCACCGCAGGCCGCCGCGAACAGCGCGAGCCCGGCCAGCGCTGCCACGCCGACAACGCGACGCGGCCGGCGGCGACCCGTTGATGTTTCACGTGAAACATCGCGCAAGATGGGCGCGCCGCGGCCGGTTACTGTTTCACGTGAAACATTCACGCTCGGGAGCGCCCTTCGGATCGATGCCGCGCCGGCGCCGGGTCGTAGCCGCCGTCGTTGAGCGGATTGCAGCGGAGGATGCGCCAGATCGACAGCATGCCGCCGCGGGCCGCGCCGTGGCTCTCGATCGCATCCTGCGCGTAGTGCGAGCAGGTGGGCTGAAATCGGCACGCCGGGCGCATGCCGGGCGAAATGCGCCCCTGATAGAAGCGGATAGCGGCGAGGGCGAGGCTCTTCACGTCGTCTCCTGTGCGCCGGCCGGCTCCGAGCTTCGGACGAGACCCGCCCGCTCGATCAGCGCGGCAAGCGCCTTATATAGCGTATGATAACTCGCGTCAGCAGCAGACTTACGCGCCCCGACCACGATGTCGACCTCCGGCCGTACGTCCATCCGCACCGCCGCCGCGCGCAGCCTCCGCTTCACGCGATTCCGGACGACCGCGCTCCCAACCACCTTGCCTGTGACGAACCCGAAGCGGGCGACGCCGCCGGCGCGCGGTACGACACGGAGGACGAGCAGTTGGTTTCCGTAGACACGACCCTTGCGGTACGCGGCGGCAAAGTCTTTGCGCCTGCGTAACCGTCGTTCTTTCTGCATGCGAGGACGGGCTACCCGACATAACGCAGCCCCAACCGCGCGGCGGTCTCCGCCCTACGGGGGCGCAGCACGCCCCAGGCGGCTACTTCACCACGACGAGCCGCTTGCGGCCCTTCAGTCTGCGCGCCCGGATCACGTTGCGGCCGCCCACCGTCGCCATGCGGTGCAAGAAGCCGTGACGGCGGCGGCGCGGAATGACCTTCGGCTGATAGGTGCGCTTCGGCACGCCCCCTCCTTCGACAACAATATCGCCCC
>JBBTPG010000160.1:0-8539 GCA_038066315.1 Chloroflexota bacterium
CGAGCATCCGGCGACGGGGCGGCCGATCGTCGTGCCCGACGCGCCTGACCCGGTCTATCGCTGGGGCGACTCTTCGATCGGCCGCCCTCTTCACGCCGTAGAGAAGGCTCCGGTCGGGAACGTCGCGCAAGAACGGAGCAATCGATGAGCGACGAACACGAGAGCGACGACGGCGCCGACGACAGCGCGGAGCCGAAGCTTCCCAAGAGGGCGCTGGTCGTCGTGAACACGGGCAACGGCAAGGGCAAGACGACGGCCGCGCTGGGCGTGCTGTTCCGTGCCTGGGGGCGCGGCTACCACGTCTGCATGCTGCAGTTCATCAAGAGCACGACGTCCAACTACGGCGAGAACAAGGCGGCGAAGAAGATCGGCATGGAGATGGTCTCGCTGGGCGGCGGATTCACGTGGCTGTCGAAGGACATCGAGCAGGACAAGGCGCTGGCGCGCGAGCTATGGGAGCAGTGCAAGGCGAAGATCGCCTCGGGCGACTACGACATCGTGGCGCTCGACGAGTTCACGTATCCGCTGGCATACGGCTGGCTGCCGACGAGCGAGGTCGTCGAGTTCCTGAAGACGCGGCCGGCGCGCACGCACGTCATCATCACCGGCCGCGACGCGCCGCAGGAACTGATCGACTACGCCGATCTGGTGACGGAGATGCGCGAGATCAAGCACCCGTTCCAGCAGGGGTTGAAGGCGCAGCCGGGGATCGAGTTCTGATGGACGCACGTGGCACGATCGGCGAAGCCATGGCGGCCATCCGCCCGCCCGACGAGGGCGCTCGCGACGCTGCGCGGGCGCTGCAGCTGCGCCTGACGAAGCCGGCGGGTGCGCTCGGGCGGCTCGAAGAGCTGCACGTGTGGGCGGCGGGAGTGCTCCGCGATGCGGCACCGGCGCCGCGCCGCAAGGTGATCGTCGTCGCGGCGGCCGACCACGGCATCGCCGCGGATGGCGTGAGCGCCTACCCGCAGGACGTGACGTGGCAGATGGTGCTGAACTTCCTCGCGGGCGGCGCCGCGATCAACACGCTCGCCGCGCACGCGGGCGCGGAGGTGCGGGTCGTAGACGCCGGCGTTGTGCGCGACCTCGATCACCCGCTCTTGCACGTCGCGAAGCATCGCGCCGGCACGGCGAACATGACGCTCGGACCGGCGATGTCCCGCGACGACGCCGAGGCGATCGTCGCGCGCGGCATCGCTTTCGCGCGCGCCGAGTGCGAGCGCGGCGCGGACGTTATCGCGCTCGGCGACATGGGCATCGGCAATACGACGGCGGCCGCGGCGATCACGTCGGTGCTTGCTGACGCGCCACCGCGAGCAACGGCCGGCCGCGGCACAGGCGTCGACGACGCGGCATTCGAAACGAAAGTGCGCGGCATCGAGCGTGCCATCGCCATCAACGCGCCCGATCCGCTCGACGGAATCGACGTGCTTTCGAAGATCGGCGGCCTCGAGATCGGATTCCTGGCGGGCGTCGCAGTCGGCGCGGCGGCGCGCGGGCGCCCGGTCGTCATCGACGGCTACCCGACGACGGCGGCGGCGCTCATCGCCGCGACGATGGCGCCGCCGTGCGTCGACTACATGCTGGCATCGCACGAGTCGGCGGAGCCAGGGCATCGCATCGCGCTGGCGTATCTCGGGCTGCGGCCGTTGCTGCAACTCGAAATGCGGCTGGGCGAGGGCACCGGCGCCGCGCTGGCGCTGACGCTGCTCGACGCCGCGCTGCGCATCCCGCGCGAGATGGCGACGTTCGACGGCGCCGGCGTCTCGCGGTCCGAGCGCGAGACGCAGCCGGAAGCGTGAGCTCGCCTCTCGTCGCCGTCGAGTTCCTGACGCGGCTCCGCGTGCGCCGCACGCCGCGCGGCGATCTGGAGCAGGTCGCGCGCTCGCAGATGTGGTTTCCGGCCGTCGGTTTGCTGATCGGCGCGCTGCTCGTTGGCATCGACCGGCTCGCGATGAAAGCGCTGCCGCCGCAGTCCGTCGACGTGCTGCTGGTCGTCGCGCTGGCGCTGATCACCGGCGGCCTGCACCTCGACGGGCTCGCGGACGCGGCGGACGGCCTGTTCGGCGGGTACACGCCGGAGCGACGGCTGGAGATCATGCGCGACGTGCACGCCGGCAGCTTCGCGATCATCGCCATCGTCGCCGCGCTTGCGTTGAAGTGGGCGGGGCTCGCGGCGCTGCCGGCGAGCGTCCGCGTCGAGACGCTGCTCGTCGTGCCGTGCATCGCGCGGCTCGCGATGCTGGTGACGGTCGTGGCATTCCCGTACGCGCGCGCCGAAGGCATGGGCGCGATCCAGCACGAGCGCGCGGACGGCGCAGCCATCGCGGTTGGCGCTGCGACCGCGACCGTCGCCGCGGTGCTGCTGCTGGGCGCCGGCGGCGCGTACGCATTGGCGGTGGCGATCGGCGTCGCGCTGGGCGTGGGATTTGTTGCGAAGCGGATGGTCGGCGGCATGACGGGCGACCTCTACGGTGCGACGGTCGAGATGGCGGAGGTTGCGCTGCTACTGTTCATCGCGGCGTTCGCGAACCGTGGCTGGATCGACGCGCGGCTGCTGGGGTGAATCGATGTTGACACTGATCCTCGGCGGCGCGCGCAGCGGCAAGAGCGACCTGGCGGAGCGGCTCGCGGCCGCGTCAGGCCGGCCGGTGCTCTTCGTGGCGACGATGGAACCGGGCGACGACGAGACGCGGGCACGAATCGCCGCGCACCGCGCGCAACGGCCCGAGGTCTGGCGCACCGTCGAGGAACCACTCAACGTGCTCGCGGCATTACGTTCGCACGCGGCGGCGGGCGACTTCATCGTCATCGACTGCGCGACGCTCTGGGTGAGCAACCTGCTGCTCGTCCGCATCTCCGACGCCGACGTCATCGCGCCCGAAGCCACGCACGCGGTGATCGACGACGTTGCGGCGCGCGCCGGTGCGCTCGTCGAGTGGTGCACGGCGTTCGACGGCGACGTTGCCGTCGTGTCGAACGAAGTCGGCGCCGGCATCGTGCCTCCGTACCCGCTCGGGCGCGTGTTTCGCGATGCGCTCGGCGCGGCGAACCGGATCGTTGCCGGGGGTGCCGATCGCGTCTACTATCTCGTGGCCGGCCTGGCCCTGGAACTGAAGTCGCTCGGCGCCGCAACACTCGATACGTTCAGCGAGACACACGATGATCCCGATCACCGATAGCGAACGCTCGCGGTCGATCCCCTACGTGAACGTCGCGATCATCGCGCTCAACTTCGCGATGTTCCTCTACGAGGTCTCGCTCAGCAACCACGCCGCGGTCGGCGTCATCGGCAACACGCGGATCACATCGGAGCTGGACCGCTTCATGTTCCACTGGGCCAACATCCCCGCCTGTACATTCGACGCGCTCGGCTGGGACCGCGACCTGCGTGGCACGGGCGTCAGCGTCTGCAGTGCGCAGCCGCATCCGGTGTGGACGATCTTCAGCGCGATGTTCATGCACGGCAGCTGGATCCATATCCTCGGGAACATGCTGTTCCTGTGGATCTTCGGCGACAACGTCGAAGATGCGATGGGGCACGTGCTGTACGCGGCGTTCTACCTGATCGTCGGGACTGCGGGCTCAGTCACGCACGGCCTCGTCGACCCGGACGCGCTGACGCCGGCGCTCGGCGCAAGCGGCGCCATCGCGGGCGTGATGGGCGCGTACCTCGTGCTCTACCCGCGGGCAACGGTGTCAGTGATCATTCCGATCTTCTTTTTTGTCCCGTTCCCGCTACCGGCGTTCATCCTGATTGGCTTCTGGTTCCTCGCCCAGGTGTTGAGCGGCTTCTCGGCGCTGGGCGTCAGCACGGTCGGCGCGGCGGGTGGCGTGGCGTACTTCGCACACATCGGCGGCTTCATTGCCGGAGCGATGCTGGTGAACGTGTTCGCGCTCAACCGGCCACGTCGCAGACCGAGGCTGGTGCGCGGGCGGCGCGACCTCGGATGAGACACGTTCATCTGTTCTTAACCTTGACGTACGCGTTAACTTACCGATAGGATCGTGCCGATGGCGATCAAGCGCACGCCGACACTGGAACCGGAATCGCAGGAGCAGGCGTACCTGCAGATCGGCGAAGTCGCCGAGCGCACGGGCGTGACGCAGCGAACGCTCCGCTTCTATGAGGAGCGCGGCCTGCTGAAGCCGCCCTCGCGGCTCGACGGCGGCTTCCGGCTGTACTCCGAGGACGACGTGCGACGCGTCGAGCAGATCAAGCGGCTGCAGTCGTTGCTCGGGTTCACGCTGGCCGAGATCAAGGAGATGGTCGAGGCGAACGAAGTGAAGATGCAGATCCGCGCGACCTATCGAAAGGACGCCGCGGTCTCGGAACGGCGGGCGAAACTTCTCAAGGCGAAGCAGGTCACCGAGGGCCAGCTCGCTGTCATCAAACAGAAACTCGGCGCCCTTCAGGAGATGAACGGGCACCTCGAAGAGAAGCTGGCGCAGTACGATAGCTGGCTCGAAGGTCTCGTCGAACAGGAGAAGGCGCAGACGGTCTAGCCGCTGTGACCCGGAAAGGACGGAGCGCGCCCGCAGCGCCTCAGCACGGCTATGAACAGCACCGCGCCAGGCTCGGCGCCCCGCGAATACCCGGTCACCGGCTGGCGTGCCACGTTCGCATCGATGTCGGTGCCCGAATACGGGCTCTACTTCTACGGCATGGTCGCGTTCTTCTTCGGCATGAACATGATGGTCGTGCTGCGCGGGTACCTCGTCTATGAAATGACGAACAGCGAGGTGGCGCTGGCGCTGATCATGCTCAGCGTCGCGCTGCCGATGCTGGTGATGGCGCCGATCGGCGGCGTCATCGCCGACCGCGTCGACAAGCGCAGCCTGATGCTGTGGGCACAGATCTCGGTCTGCGCGCTGAACCTGCTCAACACCATCCTGATCTCGACCGGCGTTATCGAGTTCTGGCACTTGGTGATCCTGTCGGCGCTCTCCGGCACGACGTTTTCATTCATCATGCCGGCACGTCAGGCGATCATTCCCCGCCTGGTACCGCGCGAGCTGCTGATGAACGGCATGTCGCTCTCATCGAGCGCGATGAACGGCACGCGCATCATCGCGCCGGCCGTCGGCGGCCTCCTGATCGCGCCCATCGGGATCGGCGGTGGCTTCGCGGTGCTGACGGCGATGTACGCGCTGTCCGCCGTGTTAACGATCGGCCTGCCGAAGGTGCCGCCGGAACTTCGCGATACGCGGGTCACATTCTTCAGCGACTTTGCCGATGGCTTCCGGTACATCCGCAGCGATCGCCTGGTGCTGGGCCTGCTGCTGCTCGGCACTGTCCCGATGATCTTCGCGATGCCGTACCAGACGCTGATGCCGGTCTTCGCCTCGAAGGTGTGGCACGTCGGCTCAAGCGGGTTGGGCGTGCTGCAGGCGATGTCCGGCGTCGGCGGACTCGCGGGAGCGCTGGTGACGGCGAACATGGACCGCTCGCCGCGGAAGGGCCGCGCGATGCTCATGGCCGCCGTGGGCACGGGTGTGTTTCTCATCGCGTTCAGCTTCTCTTCGTTCGGTGTGGCGCTGCCGATGCTTGTGATGGTTGGGCTGATGTCGATGATCTTCATGACGGTGAACACGACCGTGATCACGTCGATTGTCCCGGACGGCGTGCGCGGACGCGTGGCGAGCGTCTCGATGATGACGTTCGGGCTGATGCCGCTCGGCGCGGTGCCGGCGAGCATCGCCGCAGGGACGATCGGCACGCCGACCGTCACGGCGATCGGCGGCGCGTTGCTGATGGCCTCGGTCGTGGCGGCATACCTTGCATTCCCGCAATTCCGCACGCTGGACGGCACGATCCAGATGCAGCGCAGCGACCGCGACCGGGAAGCAGCGGACTTCGGGCAGGTGCCCGCGAAGGCGGCGGGCGGTTAGGCGCTACGCCGTAGGCGCGCGGCCGTTGCCGCCGCCCGCTTCTTCATCCTCGTCGCCTTCGTCATCCTCGTCTTCTTCCTCATCCTCGTCTTCTTCCGAATAGACGCCGGCCTGTACGCCGCGCCAGACGGTGACGACGAAGTCGTCGCGATACGCGTCGGTGCTCAGCACCAAGCGCTCGTCGATCTCGCCAATCACGTCCTGGATTTCCTCTTCGTCGAAGTCCTGCGGAACGCAGAGGGTGGCGTAGACGACGCCGGACGGCGTGAAGTGGATGTCCACGCGGCCAACCACGTCGCCGCCTTCCTCCACGGTGTACGCCTCGGAGAACGGCGTGCGTGACTCGCGCTCGAAGGTGTAGTCGGACACGGCGGGATCCTTTCGCTGCGACGCGTGACACTGGCGCAATCATACGCGTACGCGACGCCACTGTGAAGCTCAGACGGAGAGTAGAATGTCCGCGATGCAGGAGTTCAGCTTCGACTTCAACGATCCGGTCTTCGAGATCGAGGGATGGCGGCTGTCGGCGCAGGTGATCTCGTTCGAGAACACGTACGGCCTGCCAGACACCACGCCGGCGACGTTCCCCGTCCGCGCCTCGCAGCTCGCGTGGGCGGGCGGGCAGCGCTCAACGCCGGGCAGCGCGACGATCGACGCGACGCGAACGGACGACGGCATCACCGTGACAGTGGGCGCGTCGATGCAGGGGACGATCCGCTGCACGAAGCTGATCGTGCGCGGGCTGCCGCCGGGCGAGCTGCTGGGGCATCGCTGGGCGCGGCAGCGCATCACGCGCGGCGGCACGACGGTGCACTACCCGAGCACGACGCACACGGCGCTCGTCTTCCTCGCGCTGCCGGACGGCGAGCACATCTACTTCGAGTCGCTTGACGACCGGGTACGAACGAAGCGCTTCGCCGTGATGGAGCGCGAGGGCGGGACGATCGTCGAGCTGATCCACGAGGACGCGGCGACGGAGATGTCGGCGGCGACGCGGACGCCGGCGTGGCGCATCGGCCGCACGCGCGACCCGGAAGCGATCGCGCGGCGCCACGACGCCCACGTGGCGGCCGCGTTCGGCATCGAGCCGTGGGAGACGCGCGCCGACGTGCCGGCGTGGGCGCGCGACGTGTCGCTGGTCGTCGCGCTGCACGGCATGCACTGGAGCGGCTACATCTTCAACGCCTACGACGACATGCGCGCCGCGATCGAGTTCGTGGCATCGCACATCGAAGGGCGGCGCGTGCTTGCGTTCCTGCCGGGCTGGGAGGGCCGCTACTACTGGCAGTACGGCGACTACCGCCCGGAGCCGATGCTCGGCGGCGAGGCGGGCTTCGCGCGGTTGGCGGCGACGGCGCGCGATCTCGGCGTACACCTGATGCCGATGTTCGGCGCGAACTGCGTGAACACGGGGCTGCCGGGCTACGCCGAGTGGGGCGCGCCGGCCGAGATGCGATCACCGTCGGGCCTCGTATTCCAGGGCAACCGGCCGGACTGGGACGTCAGCCGCGCGCACGATCCGGGCTGGCAGGCGTGGCTCAACCCGGGCGCGCCGTCGTGGCGGGCGCGGCTCGTGGAGCAGGTGAGCGCGCTGCTCTCGACATACGGCCTGCCGGCGGCCTTCTTCGACACGCACCACGTCTGGATCAACGACCCGAACTACGACCTGTACGCGGGCCTCGTGGCCCTGCGCGACGAGTTGAAGGCGCGATTCCCCGACCTGCTCGTGACGGGCGAGGGCTGGTACGACGCGCTCGGCGCCGTAACGCCGATGTCGCACGCCGGGCTGCCGGCCGCGTGGCCGGACGTATTCGCGAAGTACAACCGCAACTGGCTGCACCTCTCCGCGGGCGACCCCTCGCGCGGCAGCACCGGCGTCCACGAACTCGGCTACAGCCCGTTCGCGCTGGCACCGGACGAGCGGCACATCCTGCCGACGCTCACCGTCGTCGACGGCACGCTCGCGCACGGCGCGGAGGGCGTCGAGCGCGTGATCGCGCAGGCGCGAGCGTACGCGCGACGTTGGCTGTAGCCGCCCGGCTGTACTACGATGTGCTCCTGACCGCCGAATACAAGGCAGCTTCCACGCCATGATGCTCAGGTTCCGGCTCGGCGCACTCTCACTGGCGCTCGCCGTCGCGCTCGCGGCGTGCGGCGGCTCCAGCGGCTCGAAGCAGACGGCCACGCCGACCCTGCCCGCCGCCACGGCGACAACCGCCGCGCCGACGAAGGCTGCAACCATCGCAACGGCCATCCGCACAGCGCAGGCCGTCGCTACCGCAACAGCGGCCGCAGGCACGCCGACGCCACCGGCCGGCACGAACACGCCGTTGCCGCCGACGACCGCGCCGCCGGCGGCGACCGAAGCGCCCGGCTCAGCGCCGACCGTCGTGGTCGGCACGGTGCCGAACGCGGCGATGCGGTACTACGACATCACCGGCACGACAGCGGCGGCGCTGCGCGCGTCGATGGACGCGCAGGGGCCGGTCGACAGCAGCGGCCGCCGCAACGACGCGTTCACCACGTGGAACATCGACTGGACGTGGCCGCTGAACCCGGACTCCTCGTGCATCCTCTCCGGCGCGACGATCAACACGACGATCACGGTCACGTTCCCGCGGTGGCTGCCGCCGCCCGGCGCGCCCGG
>JBBTPG010000161.1:0-2902 GCA_038066315.1 Chloroflexota bacterium
ATCACCGCATTCGCCGC
The DNA here is from genome assembly GCA_038066315.1 of Chloroflexota bacterium. Lineage (GTDB taxonomy): Bacteria > Chloroflexota > Dehalococcoidia > DSTF01 > JACRBR01 > JANXYW01. The sequence goes on from JBBTPG010000161.1 coordinate 18, forward strand.
AAGCTCGCTGAGCAGCGTCGCCGTGGCGCGCACCGACAGCTTGCTGCGCGAGTAGAGCTGGTCGAACGAGCGGAAGCCGGTGAGCATCCACAGCACGTCAACCGCGTGCTTCTGAGAGATGCCTTTGCGGAGCTTCCCCTGGTCGGCGAGCCGCTTCACCAGCCACGCCAGTACGTCCTTGCGCAGCAGATCCCACTGCTCGACGACCCGTCCCGCCTCCGGATCTACCGCGGACAGCCCGTAGATGTTGCGGAGCAGCGCGTCTTCCTTCGATAAGAACGCCACGATCTCTTTCACGTAGAGCCGCACACCAATCGCCGCGTCAGGATGCTCGCGCGCCCGTTGCGCGCGCTCCGCGCCGATGCGCTGCACGATCGCGGCGATGACCGCATCGAGCAGCCCGAACTTCGACTCGAACTGGTAGTAGACGGTGGCCCGCGCGACGCCGGCCCGCTTCGCGACGTCTTCCAACGTCACTCGGTGGAATCCGCTCTCGCCGAACAAAGCGGTAGCCGCGTCCACGATACGCTCTCGCGTGTCCTCGACGTCGGCCTGTCGCTTGCCCAGGCGGTACGCACGTGGACCCAATGCCATGACTCCAGGCAACTGAACATATCGACGTGCACGCGCCTGCCGATATGTGCAGTGTCTCGCACGGGTACGTGCAAACGCAACGTCGGGCCACCGGCGGCAGGTGCTGGCGAGTAGGTGGACTGCGGACGGTGGGAGACACGGAGAGAGGCTGGACACCCCGCCTCGTCCAGCCCCTCGACCACTCGACGCGCTTGCGCTCGCCGGTTGGTTTCCAGTGTGTTGCAGAGCGAATATACGCCGATTTGCGTTAAGCGGCGGTTATCGCCTGTTAACGTCGCGCACGCGTTTCGGCGCGGGCGCCCGCCGCATACGCCCCGCGATATCGGGCGCACGGCTGTGCGCCCCTTGTACACGGTGCGCGTGCATCCTAGCGCTCCGACGACCGACGACCCACGACCCACGACCGACGACCTACGACCTACTCCGGCGTAAACCGTACCGGCATGTGCTTGATGCCGTTGATGAAGTTCGAGCGGAGCCGCATCACCGGCCCATCGAGCTCAAGGTCCGGCAGCCGCCGCAGCAGTTCCTCGAACATGCAGCGGATCTCCAGCCGCGCCAGGCTGGAGCCCAGGCAGAAGTGCGGCCCGCCGCCGCCAAATGCCATGTGGGCGTTCGGCGTGCGCGCGACGTCGAAGGCGCCCGCGTCGTCGAAGATCGCCTCGTCGCGGTTGCCGGACGGGTAGTACATCGCCACCTTGTCGCCTGCGCGCATCTGCTGGCCGCCCACGGCCACGTCGCGTGTCAGCGTGCGGCGGAAGTAGATCAGCGGCGACACCCAGCGCAAGAACTCCTCGACCGCCATCGGCATCAGCGCCGGGTCGGCGATCAGCCGGTCGCGCTGCTCGGGGTACTCGATGAGCGCGAGCATCGCGCCCGAGATCAGGTTGCGCGTCGTCTCGTTGCCGGCCACAGCGAGCAGGATGAAGAATCCGTCGAAGTCGCCGTCCGTCAGCACGTCGCCATCGACCTCAGCGCCCATCAGGATGCTGACGATGTCCGCCTTCGGACGCGCCTTGCGCTCCGTCGCCAGCCCGTGCGCGTACAGGAACATCTCCGTCGCGGCGATCTGCCCGTCTTCGGGCGACGTGTGGTACTCCGGGTCGTCGAAGCCGATCAGCCGGTTGCTCCAGTCGAACACCTTGTGATGGTCTTCTTCCGGCACGCCCAGCATCTCGCAGATCACGGCCAGCGGCAGTTGTGCGGCTACGTCCGTCACAAAGTCGCACGACCCCTTCTTCGCCACACGGTCGACGATACGCCGCGTGATCTCGCGCACGTGCGGTTCGAGCTGCGCGACGATCTTCGGCGTGAAGCCCGTGGCGACGAGCCGCCGGTACTTCGTGTGCTTTGGCGGGTCCATGTTGATGAGGATCGTGCGCAGCAGCGCCATCGCATCCTCGGGCATATCCTCGATGTTCGTGCCGCCGCGCTCCGACGAGAAGAGCGTGTTGTCGGACGAGATGGTGACGATGTCCTCGTACCGCGTCAGCGCCCAGTAGCCCGGGCCAGCCGGCTCCGGCTGCCTGCGCACTGGTTCGTGCTTGCGCAGCATCGCGAACGCGTCGTGCGGCATCGAGCGCGCGTAGGTGTCCGGGCTGTAGAGATCGACGAGCGTTTCCGTGGTCATCATGTTCCTCCGTTGCCGTCTTCCGGCGCGCGGCCATCCGGCGCTCCGCCGATGAGCCGCGCGACCGCCGTCTTGAGAAAACGCCGCTGCCGTGCCAGCGCGGCGGCGCTGTGCAGATCTTCGCCGAACACGGCCTCCAGCAGGGCCGCGTCGGCGAAGTAGCCGAAGATCAGGTGGTAAAGACCCGCCGCCAGATGCGGCAGCTCAGACGTGTGCCATGGACCGCCGGCCTGCCGCAGCGCGCGCAGCCCCTGCGTGTACAACGGCTCTACCAGGCGCCGCACCGTACTCCGCACGAACGCGCTATCGTCGAGGCCGGCGCGCTGGATCAGCCGTGCCAGGTGCGGATGGTCGACCAGGTAATCGACGACGCGGTCGAGGTCAGCAGCGACTGAGGGTGCGCGCGTGCCATCGGCGCCGGCGAGCAGCGCGATGATCGATTCGACGCCGCGGTTGAAGGCGGCCTCGTAGATCTCCTGCTTGCTGGCGAAGTGGTAGTAGAGGCTGGCCTGGTTCTTCAGGCCGACATCGGCCGCGATCTCGCGCACCGATACGCCTTCGAACCCGCGCTCCGCGAAGCGCCGCTCCGCGGCGTCGAGGATGGCGTCGCGGGTCGATGTGAGCTCTGGTGCGTGAGCGATCGTCTCGGCAGTCATGCCGC
>JBBTPG010000162.1:0-3225 GCA_038066315.1 Chloroflexota bacterium
TTGATGAGGGTGCGGACGGGGATGCCGGTGGAGCCCTTCACCTGGACGCCCTTCTCGGCGTCCGAGAAATCGACGCCGGCGATGTCAAGGTGCGCCCAGGGGCGGTCGTCGACGAACTCTCGCAGGAAGAACGCGGCGGCGATCGATCCGGCGCCGCGGGCGCCGCTGTTGCGGACGTCGGCGACCTGGCTCTTGTTCAGCTCCTTGTACTCGGCGAACATCGGCAGGCGCCAGCACTTCTCGCCCGCCGCCTGCGACGCGGCTTCGATACGGCCGACGAGCGCGTCGTCCGGCGAGAAGACGCCGTAGGCGACGTTGCCGAGCGCGATCGAGATGGCGCCGGTGAGCGTCGCGACGTCGACGATCGGCGAGAGGTCGAGCTGGACGGCATAGCAGAGCGCGTCGGCGAGGACGAGGCGCCCTTCGGCGTCGGTGTTTGTGACCTCGATGGTCTTGCCGTTCATCGCGCGGAGCACGTCGGTCGGCTTGATGGCGGTGCCGGACGGCATGTTCTCGGTCGCGGGGACCAGCGCGGTGACGTTGATCTTCGGCTTCAGCCGGGCGATCGCCATCATCGCCGCGATGACGGCGCCGCCGCCGGACATGTCGCCCTTCATCTCCTGCATGCCTTCGTTGGGCTTGATGGAGATGCCGCCGGTGTCGAAGGTGATGCCCTTGCCGACGAGGCCAAGCGGCTTCGCTTCGCCGCCGCCGTGGTAGGTGAGCATGATGAACTTCGGCGGCTGCGCGCTGCCCTGCGCGACGCCGAGGAACGAGCTCATGCCCATCTTCGCGGTCTCTTCGCGGTCGAAGATCTTGCAGCCGAGGCCGGCCTCGCGCGCCATCGTTTCGGAGCGCGCCGCGAACTCGGCCGGCGTCAGCACGTTGCCGGGTTCGTTCGCCAGATCGCGCGCGAAGTTGGCGGCGTCCGCCGCGATCACGCCTCGCTCGGCCGCGCGCTCGAGCGCCGCGACCTTCGCGTGGTCGTGTTCGACGATGCGCATCGCCTGCACGTCGAAGGCGTCATCGTCGGTCTTCTTATGGCGATCGAATTGGTAGAGGCCGAGCAGCGCGCCCTCGGCGATCGCCTGTGCGCAGGCGGCGGCATCGAGGCCGGCGATGCCGGCCCCGTGCGTGATCGTCGCGAAGCCGGCGATGCGCCTGGCGCGCATGAAGCGCGCGACGTTCGCGCTGAGGTCGCGCACTTTATCGACGGTGAACTCGCCGCTCTTGCCGAGGCCGGCGACGAGGACGCGCGGCGACGGGATCTTGCCGAAGGTGTGGAGCAGCGTCAGCTCGCCCGCTTTGCCGCGGATGTCGCCCGAGGCGATCAGCTCCGCGATCATGCCGTCGAGCGCGCGGTCAAGCGCGCCAGTGCCGCCGCCGGGCGCGGTGACGCCCTCGAACAGGTTGACGACGACGCACTGCGTTTCAGCCTTCGTGATGTCGCCGGACTCGACCGTTACCCGCATTCGAGGTTCCCCCTCATTAGCGCATGTTCGTGGTGTTGCGCCCGCATCATAGGGACGCCCCGGGCGGCGGGCAATGCCGCGGCTCTAAGGGGAATAATCGGCGCGCATGTACCGTTCGCGCATAGGGATCGTGCTCACCGGAGGCGTTCGCTCCCTGGATTGTGGATTCACCACCGAGGCGCGGAGGCACAGGGGACAGTCGAAGCGGTGAGTTCACCGCAAAGGCGCGAAGGACGCAAAGGGAGGACGGGAGGGTTCAGACGCGGGGAGGGGTAGCCGCGGATCCCGCCAGTCAGCGAACGCACCGGACGTACCATCCATGAGCAGATGTCATGCGCCAAACAGCAAAGGCCTCACGCGAGGCCTCGTTGCTGAAGTGCTGACCGCTGACCGCTGACCGCTGACCGCTGAGCCCTACCAGCCGCGCTTCGACAGGATCTCGTTCTCCGGGATGGCGCCGATCTCCAGGCCCTTCATCGCGGTGCCGGTGCCGCGCGAGACTTCGGCGATGATCGCGGCGTCGCGGAAGTGCGTCGTCGCCTTGACGATCGCCTTCGCCATCTTCTCCGGGTTCTCCGACTTGAAGATGCCGGAGCCGACGAACACGCCCTCGGCGCCGAGCTGCATCATCAGCGCGGCGTCGGCCGGCGTGGCGATGCCGCCCGCGGCGAAGTTGACGACGGGCAGCTTGCCCAGGTCGTGTACGTCCTTCACCAGCTCGTACGGCGCGCCCAGCTCCTTCGCCGCCGCCGCCAGCTCGTCCTCGGGCATGTGCTGTATGCGCCGGATGTCATCCCAGAGCGTGCGCATGTGGCGCACGGCCTCGACGACGTTGCCGGTTCCGGCCTCGCCTTTCGTGCGCATCATCGCCGCGCCCTCGCCGATGCGCCGCAGCGCCTCGCCCAGGTTGCGGCAGCCGCAGACGAACGGCACCTTGAACGGGTGCTTGTTGATGTGGTGCGCCTCGTCGGCCGGCGTCAGCACCTCGGACTCGTCGATGTAGTCGACGCCGAGCGCCTCCAGCACCTGCGCCTCGACGAAGTGGCCGATGCGCGCCTTCGCCATCACGGGGATGGTGACGGCGTTGACGATGCCGGTGATCATGTCCGGGTCCGACATGCGCGCCACGCCGCCGTCCTTGCGGATGTCCGACGGCACGCGCTCGAGCGCCATGACGGCGCAGGCGCCCGCCTCCTCGGCGATCTTCGCCTGCTCCGCGGTGACGACGTCCATGATGACGCCGCCCTTGAGCATCTGGGCGAGCCCCTTCTTGACGGCCCACGTCCCGGTCGTGGCCGCGCCTCCGCCGTTCGAAGGCGGGTTCGCCTGCTGGGGACGTTCATTCGTGGCAACCATGTGCGTAAGCCTCCGTTATGTGCGTGGAACAGCCTCAGTGTAGCGGACGGCCCAATCCGCCGACGAGGGCCAATCTCGCACCCGGGCACGTGCCATTCGCACCGTTTGCCCGCACCGAAACCGCGACGTCAAGTACCAAGTCGTTCGCGACGCTTGTATCATATGGAAGCCCCGCAATCGCATGCGCAGTCTGCCGCTCCGCGCCGTCGCGGCCGCGTGCGGCTGCACCCATAGCGCACGCCGTACGGAGGTGACTTGTGGCAGGGATCTCAAACAAGGCGGGGTGGTCCATCGCCATCGCCGTGTCGCTCGTGCTTGCGGCGACGCTGGCGGGCTGGGTACACGCGGGCGGCCCGCTCGACCCGCCGGGCGCGCCCGGCGTCACGATGAAGTCGCT
>JBBTPG010000163.1:0-1488 GCA_038066315.1 Chloroflexota bacterium
TACCATATAGCCGACGCCACTTCATCCCGACCATGAAGGTGGAGGCTCCGCGATGACGCAGCAGTTCCAGAACCACATCGGCGGGCGCTGGCTGGACGCGAAGAGCGGCCGCCGCTTCGAGCGCGAGAACCCCGCCACCGGCGAGATCACCGGCTCCTACCCCCGCTCCGGCCCCGAATACGTCCGCGACGCCGTCTGCGCGGCCGTCGAAGCGCAGCGCGCGTGGCGCCGCATGCCCGCCCCGAAGCGCGGCGAGATCCTCTTCCGCGCCGCCGAGATCCTCGTGGCCAAGAAGGAGCCGTTCGCGCGTGCGCTCACCGAGGAGATGGGCAAGGTGCTGAAGGAGGCGCGCGGCGACGTCCAGGAAGCCATCGACATGACGTACTACATGGCGGGCGAAGGGCGCCGCACCTTTGGCCAGACGACGCCGTCGGAGCTGCCCGACAAGTTCGCGATGTCGGTGCGCGCGCCGGTCGGCGTCGTCGGCTGCATCACGCCGTGGAACTTCCCGATGGCGATCCCGTCGTGGAAGATCATGCCGGCGATCGTCACCGGCAACACCGTCGTCTTCAAGCCGTCGCAGTACGCGCCGAAGAGCGCGTACAACCTCGTCAAGACGCTCGAAGAGGCGGGACTGCCGCCGGGCGTCGTCAACCTCGTCTTCGGCGAAGGCGCCGAGGCCGGCTCGACGATCATCGAGCATCCTGCCGTGCACCTCATCTCGTTCACCGGATCGAACGCCGTCGGCAGGCAGATCGCGATCACGTGCGCCGGGTTGGGCAAGGCCGTATCGCTGGAGATGGGCGGCAAGAACGCGATCACCATCCTCGACGACGCCGACCTCGACCTCGCGCTCGAAGGCGTGCTGTGGAGCGCGTTCGGCACGACGGGCCAGCGCTGCACGGCCGCCAGCCGCGTCATCGTACACGACAGCGTGTACGACGGCTTCGCGGCGAAGCTCATCGAGCGCACCGAGCGCCTGCGCCTCGGCAACGGCCTCGACGAGGCGACCGACGTCGGTCCGGTCGTGAACGCCGAGCAGTTGCGCAAGATCGACTCGTACATGGCGATCGGCCGCGACGACGGCGCGACGCTCGCCTGCGGCGGCGCAGTCGCCACAGGCGACCAGGCCGCGAACGCCGGCACGCTGGGGCGCGGCCACTTCTTCCAGCCGACGATCTTCACGGACGCGAAGCCGGCGATGCGCATCGCGCAGGAGGAGATCTTCGGCCCCGTCACCGCGCTGATCCGCGTAGGGAGTCTCGACGAGGCGATCGAGGTGAACAACGGCGTGCCGTACGGCCTCAGCTCGTCGATATACACGCGGGACGTGAACAAGGCGTTCCGCGCCATCGAGCGCATCGATAGCGGGCTCGTGTACGTGAACGCCGGCACGATCGGCGCCGAGGTACACCTGCCGTTCGGCGGCACGCGCGGCACGGGCAACGGCCACCGCGAGGCCGGCATCGCCGCGCTGGAGACGTTCAC
>JBBTPG010000164.1:0-1745 GCA_038066315.1 Chloroflexota bacterium
GTCGCTGATCGGCGCGGACGACGACGAGGTCGCACTCACGTACACGACGACCGAGGGCGTGAACACGGTGCTGCGCGGCCTCGGCCTCGGCGCCGGCGACGAGGTGCTGACGTGCACGCTCGAGCACAACGCCGTGATGGTGCCGGCGTACATGTCGCGCCTGCGGGACGGCGTCGAGATCAAGATCGTGCGCTTCCCGTCGAGAGACGAGACGGCCGCGTCGATGCTGGATGCGTTCGAGCGGGCGATGACGCCGCGCACGAGGCTCCTGCTGCTCAGCCACGTCTCGTCGAATCGCGGCACGCGGCTGCCCATGCGGGAGATCTGCGCGATGGCGCACGCCCGCGGCGCGCTCGTCGCCGTCGACGCGGCGCAGTCGGCCGGCCACATCGCGTTCGACGTGCGGGAGATGGGCTGCGACATCCTGGCGCTGCCCGGCCACAAGTGGCTGCTGGGCCCGGACGGCGCCGCCGCGCTCTACGTGCGCCGCGACCTGATCGATCGCCTGCAGCCGTTGGCCGTCGTCCACGGAGCGAGCCGCCACTACGACTTCGACGGCAACTTCGAATACGCGAACGGCACGATCCGCAAGTTCGAACTGACGACGCACAGCGGGCCGGTGCTCGCCGGCCTCGCGACGTCGCTCGATGTGATCGCCGAGGCCGGCATGCCGGCCGTGGAGGCGCGCTGCATGGCGCTCGCCGACCGGTTCGTCGCCGGGCTGTGCGCGATCGCAGGCGTGCGCATCACGACGCCGCTCGACGCGTCCGTCCGCAGCGCGATGGTGACGTTCACGGTGCGCGACCACAACCCGCACGAGACGGTGGCGGCGCTCTACGGCATCGACCGCATCGTCGGCCGCGTCTGCAACGACAAGCGGCTGCGCGTCTGCTTCCACGTCTACAACGACGAGTCTGACGTGGACCGTGCGCTCAACGCCGCCGAGCGCATCGCGACGCACGGCGTCCCGTCTGGCACGCCGAGCGGGTTGGAGTGGACGGCGAAGATGCTGGACGGAGAGGATTGATGGACGGTGATCGGTCGTCGGTCGTCGGTCGTCGGTCGTCGGACGACTGATGACTGACGACTGTCACTTGATCATCGGCTCGTGCGTGATGATGCCGGACATCGGGAAGTCGATGAGCTTCTTCGTGTCGCCGTCGCAGAAGAAGTGTGTGTGCGTGTCGGGCGTGCCGCCGAGGATGTGCAGTGAGACGCCCGTTTCGTCGCCGGCGGCACGGACGCGATGGAATCCCTCGAGCGGCGGCCGCAGGTAGGTGATCGTGCCGGGCGGTGAGTAGATCTTCTCCACGGCCGTGAGCTCGCAGTCCTGGCCGATCTGCACGTCTTCGGGCGAAGCGGCACGGCTGTACTTCGTCTCCTCGTCGGTGCCGGCAAGGATGCCGATGACGCCCCATTGGCCGTGGTAGTGGACGCCGCTGCTGGTGCCGCGCGGGAACACCACGGAGATGACGAAGAACTCGCCCGCGGGGTCGGTGCAGAGCAGATGTCCGCAGGCGCGGCCGTCGCACGGGACGGTGTACTGCTCCGGCAGCGGGTCGGGCTGGTCCATCCATCGCCGTAAGAACGGCGTGATCTGCTCGCACCGCGCGGCGTCGTCCTTCGTCGCGCGCACGACGCGCGTGATGGCGTCGACAAGTGCCTGCAGATCGAATGTTGCCGTTGTCATTTGTTCGCCCAGGCGATGCGGTCGTCGACGCGCCGGCGCAGGCCGTACTCGATAG
>JBBTPG010000165.1:0-2862 GCA_038066315.1 Chloroflexota bacterium
ATCTGTATACTCCGCCCACAGAGAGGGCGTCGAAGCGCAGCAGTAGATTCGCGACGGCCTGAGCGAGCCGGTGTTGGTGCGAGACCGGCGGTAGCGGGCGAATCGAACTCAGCGTGGAGCTGCCGGGGTGAGCCGCAGGGCGAGCCCGGGCCGGGTCGCGACCGTTACAACGCTCCGAGAGCCTCGTCCGCCGCAGGATGGGGAAGAAGGGTGGCACCGCGGGCCTTGTACCCGTCCCTTTAGTGGACGGGTTTTTTGTTACCCGGGATGCCGTGGAACGGCACAGCCTGATGTGCCGATGCAGGAAGAGATGAACCACCGCAACGCTTCTCCGGAGGTCACACCGGTCTCGGCGCCCACGTACGCGTTGGCGCGCCGCGACCGCGGTGTAGTACGCCTCTTGACCCGGGTACCCGGCGGGCTGATTCCGCTCGCGCTACCGGGCCTCCTCCTGTAGTCGTCCTCGCCGTTCCTGGGCCGCCTACGGCCCGTAGGGCAGGGGACGATACCACCAACCAACCATGTCGACGGATGCCGCGGAGTGCGGACCAGTCGAAGGAGAAGCAGAAGATGACGACAAAGTTCAAGGGCGCAGAGATCATCATGGAGTGTCTCCGGAAGGAGGGGGTCGAGATCATTTTCGGCTACCCCGGCGGCGCCAACCTCCCGATGTACGACGCGCTGAAGAAGTACCCCGATATCAAGCACGTCCTCGTCCGCCACGAGCAGGGCGCCGCCCACGCCGCCGACGCGTACGCGCGCGTCTCCGGCAAGGCCGGCGTCTGCTGGGCCACGTCCGGCCCCGGCGCGACGAACCTCGTCACCGGCATCGCCAACGCGTGGATGGACTCCGTGCCGCTGGTCTGCATCACCGGCCAGGTCGTCTCGTGGCTGCTCGGCCGCGACGGTTTCCAGGAGGCCGACATCACCGGCATCACGATCCCCATCGTCAAGCACAACGTGCTCGTGCTCGACGTCGAGGACATCGCGCCCGCCATCGCCGAGGCGTTCCACATCGCGACGACCGGCCGCCCCGGCCCCGTGCTCGTCGATATCCCGCGCGACGTGCAGCAGGCGCTGTGCGAGTTCGACTACCCCGAGAAGATCAACCTGCCGGGCTACCAGCCGACCGTCACCGGCCACCCGCAGCAGGTGAAGAAGGCCGCGCAGCTCATCGCCGAATCGGAGAAGCCGCTGATCCTCGCCGGCCACGGCGTCGTCATCGCCCGCGCCGCGGAAGAGCTGAAGGAGCTGGCCGAGAAGGCGCAGATCCCCGTCATCACGACGCTGCTCGGTCTCGGCGGCTTCCCCGGCACGCACGAGCTGAACATGGGCATGCCCGGCATGCACGGCATGTACTGGAACAACATCGGCATCCAGGAAGCCGACCTGGTCATCGGCATCGGCATGCGCTTCGATGACCGCGTCACCGGCGCGCTCAAGGACTTCGCGCCGAACGCGAAGATCGTCCATATCGACATCGACCCGGCGGAGATCGGCAAGAACGTCAAGACGATGGTGCCGATCGTCGGCGATGTGAAGACCGTCCTGCAGCAGCTAATCCCGCAGGTGCAACCGGCTCGCCACGATGCGTGGCGCGCCTGGTTCGCCGACATGCGCGCGAAGCACCCCTCGATCGCCATCCCGGAGACCGACAAGATCCTGCCGCAGTACGTGATCAAGAAGATCTACGAGCTGTCCGGCCCGAAGGCGTACTACGCGACGGGCGTCGGCCAGCACCAGATGTGGGCGGCGCAGTACTTCTGGGGCGACAACCCGTACTCGTTCGTCACGTCAGGCGGCCTCGGCACGATGGGATTCGAGATCCCGGCCGCGATCGGCGTGCAGTTCGCGCGGCCGAAGGACACGGTGTGGGCGTTCTGCGGCGACGGCGGCTTCCAGATGACGATGCAGGAGCTGGCGCTCTGCACGGAGTACGAGCTGCCGATCAAGTTCGCCATCATCAACAACAACTACCTGGGCATGGTGCGTCAGTGGCAGGACACGTTCTACGACGGCAACAAGCAATCCGTGCGCATGTTCCAGCCCGACTTCGTCAAGCTCGCCGAAGCGATGGGCATCACCGGCATCCGCGTCAGCGAGAAGTCGATGGTCGAGTCGTCCATCGAAGCGGCGCTGCGGCATCCGGGCGCCGTGCTCATCGACTTCCAGGTGGAGGAGGCGGAAGACTGCTTCCCGATGATGCCTCCGGGCGTCAGCCTGTCGGACACGATCGACCAGCCGAAGATCGAAGAGCGCCAGCGCGCGGCTGCAGGCAGGGGGGCCCGATGAGCGGAAGACTGCACACGATCGTCGCCCTGGTCGAGAACCGCCCGGGCGTCCTCAACAAGATCGCCAACAAGTGGCGCCAGCGCGCCTTCAACATCGAGAGCCTCACCGTCGGCCCGAGCGAAGTGCCCGGCCTGTCGCGCATGACGTTCACCGTCGACGGCGCCGCGCACGACATCGAGCAGGTGACGAAGCAGCTCTACAAGGTGATCGAGGTCGTCAAGATCAGCGACGTCACCGAGGAGAGCATCGTCGCGCGCGAGCTGGCGCTGATCAAGGTCGCGACGACGAAGGACACGCGCAGTGCGATCATCGAGGTCGTCGACGTCTTCCGCGCGAAGATCGTCGATGTGAGCGCCGATTCGATGGTCGTCGAGGCGACCGGCACCGAAGACAAGATCGACGCGCTCGTCGGCATGCTGCTGCCGTACGGGCTGAAAGAGCTGGTGCGTACCGGCCGCGTCGCCATGGTGCGCGGCGGCACGGCATCCATCCAGCAGCCGTCGCAGGACGGCGCGTACCACAAGTACCGCTCCGCCGGCGAAGGCAAGCCGAAAGTGGGCAGCCTGATCT
>JBBTPG010000165.1:2962-7613 GCA_038066315.1 Chloroflexota bacterium
AGGACAGGTCTTCTCGCAGAGTCGCCGCTCGAAGAGTCGCCGTAGGAGACAGGAGACAGACCTGTCCGCTTCGGCCAAAGCAACGAGCGTGGTCGAGGCGGCGGCAAGCGAACACGACGGACACCAATCTCGCGACGGCGCGAACATTCTGGCGAAGCCAAGGACAACACGCGAATGCCACAGATGTACTACGACAAAGACGCCGACCTCTCGCTGCTCAAGGGTAAGACGATCGGCGTGATCGGGTTCGGCAGCCAGGGGCACGCCCACGCGCTGAACCTCAAGGACAGCGGCTGCAACGTCATCGTCGGCCTCTACCCGGGCTCGAAGTCCTGGGCCAAGGTTGAGGAGTCGGGCCTGCGCGTTGGCAGCGTCCGCGAGGTCGCGGAGGAGTCCGACATCATCATGATCCTCGCGCCCGATCAGGTCGCGAAGGACGTGTACTACGGCCACATCGCCGAGGGCCTCAAGCCCGGCAACATGGTCATGTGGGCGCACGGGTTCAACGTACATTACGACCAGGTACAGGCGCCCGACGACGTCGACGTGACGATGGTCGCGCCGAAGGGCCCCGGCCACCTCGTACGCCGCGTCTACACGGAGGGCGGCGGCGTGCCGGCGCTCTTCGCCGTGCACCAGAACGCCACCGAGTCGGCGCGGCAGATCACGCTCGCCTACGCGAAGGGCATCGGCGCCACGCGCGCCGGCGTGCTGGAGACGACGTTCAAGGAGGAGACCGAGACCGACCTCTTCGGCGAGCAGTCGGTGCTCTGCGGCGGCACGACGGCGCTGGTGAAGGCTGCGTTCGAGACGCTCTGCGAGGCGGGCTACCAGCCGGAGCTCGCGTACTTCGAGTGCATGCACGAGCTGAAGCTGATCGTCGACCTGATGTACGAGGGCGGCATGGAGTACATGCGCTACTCGATCAGCGACACGGCCGAGTACGGCGACTACACGCGCGGCCCGGTCGTCGTCGACGCGCACGTCAAGGACAACATGAAGAGGGTGCTGGGCCAGATCCAGGACGGCACGTTCGCGAAGGAGTGGATCCTGGAGAACCAGGCGGGCCGGCCCAGCTTCAACGCGCTGCGCCGGATCAACGCCTCACACAAGATCGAGGAAGTGGGCGCTGAGCTGCGCGGCATGATGGCATGGTTGAAGAAGAGCCGCTGATCGCGCGTTCGTGTATCCGTACGGACAGGTCTTCCGACCTGTCCCCGATGCGAGACGTGACATAATGGAAACCGAAATGATGGAGTCCTACACCACCCAGAGCATCGCCGGCCACCGCGGCCTGCGTGCGCTCGCCGCGCTCACACTTCGCCGGCCCTCGTCCGCCTGAGCGGTTTGGAGGGCGCGGCCGGAGCGGGGCGCAGCCAAGCGCCTTAGTTGAGTGAGCAGACAGCGGAGGACATCCATGGAAAAGGTCATCATCTTCGATACGACGCTGCGCGACGGCGAGCAATCGCCCGGCGTCGCGCTGACCGCCGCCGACAAGATGGAGATCGCCCGCCAGCTCGAGCGGCTGGGCGTCGACATCATCGAGGCCGGCTTCCCGAGAACGTCGCCAGGCGACTTCGAGGCGGTGCAGGCCATCGCCCGCGAGATCCGCGGCGCGCAGATCGCCGGCCTCGCCCACGCGAACCCCGACGCGGTCGATGCCTGCTGGGACGCCGTGAAGGCCGGCGTGCAGCCGCGGATCCACGTGTTCCTGTCGAGCAGCGACATCCACATCATGCACCAGCTGGCGAAGGACAAGGAGACGGTACTCGAGATGGCGCGCGCAATGGTCGCGCGCGCCGCCGGCTACTGCAGCGACGTCGAGTTCAGCCCGATGGACGCCACGCGCAGCGACCGCAAGTTCGTGTACTGGATGCTCGAGCAGGTCATCGCCGCCGGTGCGACGACGGTCAACATCCCGGACACGGTCGGCTACGCGATCCCGGCGGAGTTTGCGGCGTTCATCAAGGACATTTACGAGAACGTACCTAACATCCACAAGGCGCGCATCTCCGTGCACTGCCATAACGACCTCGGCCTCGCGGTCGCGAACTCGCTGGCGGCGGTGTCGGCGGGCGCGCGGCAGGTCGAGACGTGCATCAACGGCATCGGGGAGCGCGCCGGCAACGCCGCGCTCGAAGAGGTCGTGATGGCGATCAAGACGCGCCGCGATTTCATGAACGTCGAGACGAACATCAACACGCCGGAGCTCTACCGCACGAGCCGGCTCGTTTCGAACCTCACCGGCATGAGGCTGCAGCCGAACAAGGCGATCGTCGGCGCCAATGCGTTCCGCCACCAGTCCGGCATCCACCAGGACGGTATTCTGAAAATGCGCGAGACCTACGAGATCATGGATGCGAAGGACATCGGCTGGCCGTCCGGCGGCGCGGAGATCGTGCTGGGCAAGGTGTCCGGGCGCCATGGCTTCAAGGCACGGCTCGAGGAGCTGGGCTATGAGCTGACCGAGGAAGAGTTGTCGCGCGCCTTTATGGCGTTCAAGGAGCTCGCGGACAAGAAGGCCGAGATCGACGACCGCGATCTCGAGGCGATCGTCGCTGACAAGCTGCGCACGCAGACGGAGATCTACCACCTCGACTTCGTGCAGGTCTCGTGCGGCGACCACGCGACGCCGACCGCGACGGTGCGCCTCATCGCACCCGATGGTTCGATCCACGCTGATGCGGCGCTGGGCACCGGCCCGGTCGATGCGGTCTACCGGGCGATCAACCGGATCATCGATATTCCGAACGAGCTGACGGAGTTCCACGTCAAGAGCGTCACCGAGGGCATCGATGCGCAGGGCGAGGTGACGATCCGCATCGAGGGCGGCGGCCGCAGCTACCTCGGCCGCGGCGCCGACACCGACGTCATCGTGGCCTCGGCGAAGGCGTACATGAACGCGCTCAACCGCATGCTGGCGGTGGACCGGCGGCAGGATTCCGAGGTACGGACGAACCCGTAGTGGCCAAGGATACGGCCGTGGTACCAAGCGTTATATGTAACCGCTTGACAACAGAGCGAAGAACTTGGTAACCTGCTCAGAGTAGAGGAGGTGTGCCATGCCGCGGAAGAAGAACCCCTGGGGGCCGCCCGGCGAGAAGTCCCTCGGCTACGGAATGCTCGGCGAAGCCCGGGTGGCGTACAGGGTAGACACAGAGGATGAGGCCGACCAACTGCGGGGCACCACGCGGCTGAGCGGGAAGAACCAGATCACGCTGCCCGTGGCCATGGTGCGCGCGCTGGGTTGGCGTACCGGAGACGAGGTGGATCTGATGATAGATGGAGAAGAAATATGGCTGCGGCGGCGGCTGCAAGGCAAGCCGCTGCTGGATCGGCTGGAAGGCGCTCTGAGCCACGTGCCGGAGTGGCAGACGCAAGAGAGCATAGATGCCTGGGTGCGCCGAGAGCGCGACAGTTGGGATCGTGAGTGGGATTCGGACACGAAGCCTTCGAGGAGCGGGTCGGCGGACTGAGGCATATCAGTCTCGATTCGTGCGCGTGCATTTATCTCCTGACTCGGACAGAGCCGTTCACGGCGCCGATACGGGGATTGTTCGAACGTGCCGGTGTTCGCCGACTCGCGATCTCGCTGTCGCGCCTGGTGCAGATGGAGTTGCTTGTGCATCCGATGCGCAGCCGCGATCTGCGAGAACGCGAGATGATCGTCGATCTCACGGAACGGGCGACGGGGGTTGAAACGACCGAGCTGACGCGGACCGTGATGTTCCTCGCGGCGGAGATCCGCGCGCACACGCGGCTGAAGACGCCGGATGCCATCGTCGTTGCCTCGGCGGCGGCGAACGGGTGCGAGGCCATCGTCGGAAACGACAAGCGATTTCGCGATCTCGATGTGCTGCGTGGCACGCGGTTCCGTGCGGTGAACTCTCGCGTCGTGACGCTGCCGGAGTATGTGCACCTGGACGACTACGTTGAAGAGACGCCGCAGCCGGCGAAGATTCCGCGGAGATAGCAGCGATGTCAAAGACATTATCTGAGAAGATCTGGGATGCCCACCTCGTGCGCCGCGCAGAGGGCAAACCCGACCTGCTGTACATCGACCTGCACCTCGTGCACGAGGTGACGTCGGCGCAGGCGTTCGAGGGCCTGCGGCTGGCCGGGCGCAAGGTGCGCCGCCCCGATCTCACGCTGGCGACCGTAGACCACAACGTGCCGACCCGCGATCGCGACAAGCCGTGGCCAGATCCGCTCTCGACCAGGCAGGTCGAAACGATCCGGCACAACGCCGAGGAGTTCGGCGTGCCGTATTTCGGCGTCAACGACCGGCGCCAGGGCATCGTGCACATCATCGGACCCGAGCAGGGGCTGACGCAGCCCGGCATGACGATCGTCTGCGGCGATAGCCACACGTCGACGCACGGCGCCTTCGGTTCGCTGGCGTTCGGTATCGGCACGTCGGAGGTGGAGCACGTGCTCGCGACGCAGACCCTCGCGCAGGCGCATCCGAGGACGATGTCGGTCGAAGTCGACGGCACTCTGCACGAAGGCGTGACGCCGAAAGACGTGATCCTCGCGATCATCCGCAAGATCGGCGTCGCCGGCGGGGTCGGCCACGTCATTGAGTATCGCGGCGAAGTCATCCGCTCGTTCTCGATGGAAGGCCGCATGACGGTGTGCAACATGTCGATCG
>JBBTPG010000166.1:0-4159 GCA_038066315.1 Chloroflexota bacterium
AGAAGCGCCTGTCGCCCACCAGCAACGGTGGGCGTCTTCCCCCATAGCCGGTGTAGTCGATGTCCGTATGCCAGCCGTTGTCGTGACAATGGCTATGATCTGACCGGGGCGGCTCGTAGGAACGAGGGTCGAACCGCCCGCCGCCTTTCGCATTCGGTTGGTACAGATCTCCCAGCGGGTGAAGATGCGCTGCCTTGACCCGCCTTGCGACGACAGGCAGCTTGCCCCACAGATCTCTATGTGATGCGTAGGCATTCGCGACTTTCATTAGGTAGACGAGATAGTTGAGAGGCTCTCCACCTACCTTGCCCACTCCCGTGAAGCCAGCGATCCACACACCAGGCCACTCGCCGACGCTGAGCCCGCTCCGCATCTGGTGTTTACACGAGCATAGCGTGATCACGTCGCCCTGGAAGTTCGGGCCGCTCCCGGTTTGGCAGAAGATATTGCCATCGTACTGGATCGTGTCCACGATATAGGCGTAGAGGGAACCGTCTTCTGTCCGCAGCATCTGCCGAAGAGTTGGGAGATCGCGATTCATGTTTTCAGCGAGGATACCGGCCTCAGGAAAGGGCTGACACTGTGTGTTGTAGATCATCCGGTACGTCCTCGTAGGTCACGCCGTCACTCGTTCTCGACGGTAGTCTAACACCTGCCTCGCGTCCGATGTCATTATGCGCGCCGAATATCGGTCGACAAGTCACGATGGTCGGCCGAACGACGCGGGCGGCCACATGGGGCCGCCCCTACAGCCTACAGCCTACAACCCACCACCTACAACCCTACGGGCCGTCGGCCTACTCAGCGCCGTGGCACTTCTTGTATTTCTTGCCGCTGCCGCAGGGGCATGGTTCGTTGCGGCCGACCTTTTGCGTGGCGACAACGGTGCGGCCGCCGCCTTCGGTGGGCTGATTGGTGCGGAGGTTCTTCGGCGGCGCCTTCACGCCGGTCGCGGCGGCGAGGGCGCGCTGGGCGCGCTCGTTCCGCGTCAGGCTGATTGGCGCGGCCTGCTCGGCGACGGCGCCGTTCGTCGATTCGGCGACGCCGGGCTGCGAGGCGATGGTGACGACGGGCGGCGGCGCCGGCTGCGGCCGCGCCGCCAGCTCGACGTGGTAGATCGCGTGCGTCATCTGATTGCGGATGTTGCCGAGGAGCTGGCCCCACATGTCGTGCGCTTCGCGCTTGTAGGCGACGAGCGGGTCCGTCTGGCCGTACGCCTGCAGCCCAATGCCCTGCCGCATGTCGTCCGTCGCGGTCAGGTGCTCGACCCACAGCGAGTCGACGGAGCGCAGCATGACCAGGCGCTCGAGCGCCCGCATGATCTCGCTGCCCATCTCCTCTTCCTTGTCCTCGTACGCGTCCTCCGCGTACTGGATGACCGCTTCCAGGATGCCGTCGGGCGTCATCGCCGCCAGCGCCGCGGGCGTGAATTCGTCGGAGAGGTGGACGATCGAGTTCACCTCGGCGATCAGCGTGTCGAGCTCCCAGTTCTCGGCGTCGCTGCCCGGCGTGTTGGCGTCGACGATCGCCGTCAGCTCTTCGCGCACCATGTCGAGGATGTTCGCCTTGAGGTCGGCGCCTTCGAGCGTCTTGCGGCGCTCCTTGTAGATGACGTCGCGCTGCGTGTTCATCACGTCGTCGTAGTCGACGACGTGTTTGCGGATGTCGAAGTTGTGGCCTTCGACCTTCGTCTGCGCCGTCTCCAGCGCCCTGCTCACCCAGCCGCTCTCGATGGGCATGTCTTCTTCCATGCCCAGGCGCGCCATCATGCCCGGCAGCCAGTCCGGCGCAAAGCGGCGCATGATGTCGTCTTCGAACGAGACGTAGAAACGCGAGCTGCCCGGGTCGCCCTGGCGCCCGGAGCGGCCGCGCAGCTGGTTGTCGATGCGGCGCGACTCGTGGCGCTCGGTGCCGATGATCTGCAGTCCGCCAACCTCGACGACCTTGTCGTGCTCCTCCTGCCACTCCTCGTCTGTTCGTTCGTCGGGCTTGCCGCCGAGCACGATGTCGGTGCCGCGGCCCGCCATGTTCGTCGCGATGGTGACGCCGGCGTAGCGGCCCGCCTGCGCGACGATGCCGGCTTCCTTCTCGTGCTGCTTCGCGTTGAGGACGCGGTGCTCGATGCCCTTGCGCGTGAGCAGGTCCGACAGGTACTCCGACTTCTCGATCGACACCGTGCCGACGAGCACGGGGCGGCCTTCCTTTTGCAGCTCTTCGATCTCTTCCGCGACAGCGTCGAACTTCGCGCGTTCGGTGCGATACACGAGGTCGTTCGCGTCGTCGCGGATCATCGGCCGGTGCGTCGGGATGACGACGACCTCGAGCTTGTAGATCTTGAAGAACTCTTCGCCTTCGGTCGCGGCCGTACCGGTCATGCCGGCCAGTTTGTCGTAGAGGCGGAAGTAGTTCTGCAGCGTGATCGTGGCGTACGTGATCGATTCGTTCTGGATCCGCACGCCTTCCTTCGCCTCGATGGCCTGGTGCAGGCCGTCTGACCACCGCCGCCCGAACATCAGGCGCCCCGTGAAGTCGTCGACGATGACGACCTCGCCGTCTTTGACCACGTAGTCGACGTCGCGCTTGTAGATGACCTGCGCCTTGAGCGCGGCCTCCATGTAGCGGGTGAGGCGGTAGTTCTCCGGCGCGTAGATGTTGTCGATGCCGAGCAGCTTCTCGAGCTTCTCGACGCCGGCCTCGGTGAGCAGCACCGCGCGCTGCTTCTCGTCGATGGTGTAATCCTCCTCGGGAGTGAGCCGCGGCGCGACGCGCGCGAACGTCTGGTACTTCGCGGCGCTGTCTTCGGCCGGGCCGCTGATGATCAGCGGCGTGCGCGCCTCGTCGATGAGGATGTTGTCGACCTCGTCGACGATCGCGTAGTGCAGCTCGCGCTGCACGTAGTCGTCGAGCGACACCGCCATGTTGTCGCGCAGGTAGTCGAAGCCGAACTCGTGATTCGTGCCGTACGTGATGTCGGCGTGGTACGCCTCGCGGCGGGAGCACGGCCTGAGGTGCTCCATGTTCTCCGTATCGCTCTGCTTCTCACGCGCGTACAGGAACGCCTCTTCGTGCTGCAGCACGCCGAGCGTCAGCCCGAGCGAATCGAACACCGGGCCGTACCACTGCGCGTCGCGCTTGGCCAGGTAGTCGTTGACGGTGACGAGGTGGGCGCCGCGGCCTTCGAGCGCGTTGAGGTAGAGCGGGAGCGTGGCGGTCAGCGTCTTGCCCTCGCCCGTCTTCAGCTCCGAGATCTTGCCCTGGTGGAGGACGATGCCGCCGATCAGCTGGACGTCGTACGGGCGCTGGCCCACCTGCCGCTTGGCGGCCTCGCGCACGGCCGCGAACGCCTCGGGCAGCAGGTCGTCGACGGTCTCGCCGTCCTCCAGGCGCTGGCGGAACTCGTCGGTCCTGGCGCGCAGCTCCTCGTCGGAGAGCGCCTCGAAATCGGGCTCGAGCGCGTTGATGCGCTCGACCTGCGGCATGTACCGCTTCACCTCGCGGTCATTGTCGCCAAAAATCTTGCTGAACAGCTTCATGGAATGCCTTCTGATACGGGTAGCTTCGGCTTTCAGTGTAGCGAACGGCAGAGGCGAGGTTATAGGGGATGGGTTGAAGGTTCTAGGTTGCAGGTTCCAGGTTATAGGATGCGGCGCTCACCTTGGGTTGAGGCGCTGTCGAAGAGACGTGAGCATGCGGCCCACCTCGCCTACGAGAGTCTGCGCATGTTCGGCCTGTGCGGAGGTCAGGTAGCTGAGCCGCATACACAACAATACGTAGGTCTCTGTCTCGGCTAGCGAGCCCTGGGCGATCGCCAGGAAGTTTCCGTAGTCCTTCCTCGTGGAGCGGGCTCGGCCCTCCGCGATGTTCGCCGGAACCGAAACTGCCGACCTGGTCATCTGTCCGACCATCCGAAAGTTCTCGGACGCCGGCAGCTTCTTGGCAAGTGCGTAGACTTCGACAGCAAGATCCATCGCCTTCTGCCACACGACGAGATCGCGATGAGATTGAATTGACGCCACGTGACCTCCTGGAGCAACTACTGCTGAAGACCTATAACCTAAAGCCCATAACCTACAACCTCCCGCGCCCTAGAACCACTTCCGCCAGCGGAAATAACCGAACAGGGCCGCCATCGTCACGAGCATGCTGGCGATCATACCGG
>JBBTPG010000167.1:0-5336 GCA_038066315.1 Chloroflexota bacterium
CGCGCGGCTACATCGATGAGCTGTGCCGGCATCGCCCACGTCTCGTACGACCAGCCGCGGAACGCCCGGAACGCGTCCAGATCGATGGTGTAACGGTTCCGCCGCCCTTCCCGGTGTCGCACGATGATCTTCTCCGCTTCCAGCTGGTTGAGGATGCTCACCGCCGCCCGCTCCGTGATCGCCGTCGCGACCGCCAGCTCGCGGACGGTCATCGTCGGCGTCCGGGCGATCGCCATCAGCATCGCCATGTGGTTGGTGAAGAAGCCCCACGTTCCAACGCGCGGCGCGCGGTCGGCGGCGCTCGGCGCCCGCTGCTTGTGGCTGGCCGCGCGTCCCAGCGGAGAGATGGCGATCAGCGCGCGCGCCACCGCTTCGGCGACTGCGTTCATCCCCGCCCCGCGCCCCGCCATGCCGACCAGTCGCTCGTACCGTACGACGTACGTCGTCCGCCGGCCCGCCCGGTGGCGCTCGACCAGCCGCTCGTGGTCGAGGTCACGTACGATCGCCAGCGTTGCGCGCTCCGTCAGCCCGACGCCAGCCGCGATCGACCGCACCGTTGATTCCGGCTGCTGCGTGATGAAGATCAGGACGATGGGGTGATTCGTCAGCAAGCTCCACGTCGGGCGTTGCGCGCCCCGTGGTGTCTCGCCTCTGCGGGGCGCGACCTCGCCCACCAAAAACGCCCCCGAATCATGGCGCCCGCTCGCCTGGCCCTTAGCGCGGCTGCTGCGCGAGCGTCCGAATGCCCGTCGCCGCCACATCGATGAGGCGCGGCGGGATCTCCCACGTCTCGAATGTCCACCCACGGAACTGCCGGAAGGCATCGAAGTTGATCGTGTAGCTGTTGCGGCGGCCTTCGCGACGCGCTTCGACGATGCCTTCCCCGCGCAACTGGCTCAGGATCGCGACCGCCGCACGCTCCGTGATCTCCGCGTTCGCCGCGAGCTCGCGCACCGTCTGCGATCCGTCGCGGGCGGCGGCGAGCAAGATCAGCAGGTGGTTCGTGAAGAAGCCCCACGACCCCTCGCGCGCCGTGCTCTCCTCGTCCGCGACCACGCGCGGCGGTGAGTGCCCCGCCCCGGCCGTGCGCTCGTGCGCGATCTCGAACAGCATCTTGATCACGACGTCGACGAACAGCCGCGGCGTCAGCGGGCTCGATGTGCCTCCTCGCCGCAGACCCGCCAGGTGGCCGAAGTCGATCGAATACGTGTTGCGACGCCCGCTCCGCGTCCGCCGCACGATGCCCTCTGCATCCAGGTCGCGCAGGAGCGAGAGCACGGCCCGCTCCGTGATGTCCGCATCGCCGGCGATCGTCCGGACGGTCGAGTCAGGGTGCAGCGCCACGTATACGAGCACTGTCGCGTAGTTGGTCAGAAAGCCCCATGACGGGTGCTCAGCACCGTCCCGGCGAAAGGTGGACGCGGAAGCCGTGGAGTTCGTCATGTGAACCCGATTGCGTGAATTACCTAACGTGTTATCGTCTTCACCCATGCCCCATCATGCCCGAACCCGCGACGCTTTACAACCCCCCAAATTCGCCGAAGTCGCCGCCCCCACCGAATCTGAAACGGCACTTCCGGTGACACCGGAGCCACGTAAGCGCGCGCCGCCCTACAATGAAGCTCACGGCATCGACGTCATTCGCCGGCCTCGGCAGTCGGCCGATCGGCGGACCGGCGCACGCGCCCGGCGCCGAAGGAGCACCCCCATGCCCGCACCGATGGACAGCTACCGCAGCCGCGCCGCCCTCACCGTCGGCAGCCGCAGCGTCGACGTCTACCGCCTCGACGCGCTCGAGAAGGTCGGCGTTGGCCACGTCTCGCGCCTGCCGTTCTCGCTGAAGATCCTGCTCGAGAACCTCCTCCGCAACGAGGACGGCCGCTCCGTCACGAAGGACGATGTCGCCGCGCTCGCCGCGTGGGACCCGAAGACGCCCTCCGACAAGGAGGTGCAGTTCCGCCCCGCACGCGTCCTCATGCAGGACTTCACAGGCGTCCCCTGTGTCGTCGACCTCGCGGCGATGCGCGACGCGATCCGCGACCTCGGCGGCGACCCGCGCCGCATCAACCCGCTCCAGCAGTCGGACCTCGTGATCGACCACTCGGTGCAGGTCGACCAGTTCGGCACGGCGGGCGCGTTCGCCTTCAACGCGCGGCTGGAGACGGAGCGCAACCGCGAGCGCTACCAGTTCCTGCGCTGGGGCCAGGACGTGTTCGACAACTTCCGCGTCGTGCCGCCCGACACCGGCATCGTCCACCAGGTGAACCTCGAGTACCTGGCGAGCGTCGTCTTCGAGAAGCAGGAGGACGGCGCGACGGTGGCGTACCCTGACACGCTCGTCGGCACCGACTCCCACACGACGATGATCAATGGGCTCGGCGTGCTCGGCTGGGGCGTCGGCGGCATCGAGGCGGAAGCGGCAATGCTGGGCCAGCCGATGCCGATGCTCACGCCGGAGGTGATTGGCTTCAAGCTCACCGGCGCGCTGCGCGAGGGCGCGACGGCGACCGATCTCGTGCTCACGGTGACACAGATGCTGCGCGCCAAAGGCGTCGTCGGCAAGTTCGTCGAGTTCTACGGCAGCGGCCTCTCGTCGCTGCCGCTGCCGGACCGCGCGACGATCGCCAACATGGCGCCTGAGTACGGCGCGACGATGGGCTTCTTCCCGTGCGATGCCGAGACGCTCGCGTACCTGCGCTTCACCGGTCGCCCCGAACCGCTCGTCCAGCTCGTCGAGGCCTACGCGAAGGCGCAAGGCCTCTTCCGCACCGACGACACGCCCGAGCCGCTCTTCTCCGACGCCCTGCACCTCGACCTCGCCGACGTCGAGTCGAGCATCGCCGGACCCAAGCGCCCGCAGGACCGCGTGCGCGTCGCCGACGCGAAACGCGAGTGGCGCAAGAGCCTCGCGTCGATGCTCGACGGCCAGCCGAACGGCGTCGACCCGCAGCGGCTCAGCAACTGGGTCGCCGAGGGCGGCGCGAATGGCCGGCCTGCAACCAGCCCCTTCGCTCCCATCTCGTGCCATGATGGCGCGCAATCCTTCGGACTCACGCACGGCTCGATCGTCATCGCGGCGATCACATCCTGTACGAACACGTCGAACCCGCAGGTGATGCTCGCCGCCGGCCTGCTCGCGAAGAACGCCGTCGAGCGCGGCCTCGCGACGAAGCCGTGGGTGAAGACGAGCCTCGCGCCCGGCTCGAAGGTCGTCACCGACTACCTGGACGAGGCCGGCCTTACGACCTGCCTCGAAGCGCTCGGCTTCTACCTCGTCGGTTACGGCTGTACCACGTGCATCGGCAACTCCGGCCCGTTGCCGCGGCACATCTCCGACGCGATCCGCGAGGGTAACCTCGTCGCGGCGTCGGTCCTCTCCGGCAACCGCAACTTCGAGGGACGCATCCAGCAGGAGGTGAAGGCGAACTACCTCGCGTCGCCGCCCCTCGTCGTCGCCTACGCGCTCGCCGGCACGATGGACATCGACCTCCACACCGAGCCGCTTGGCACGGGCAAGGACGGCGCGCCCGTCTACCTGCGCGACATCTGGCCGTCGCAGGCGGAGGTGCAGGAGGCCGTCCGCGCGTCCGTGAAGTCGGAGATGTTCCGCGAGAAGTACCGCTACGTCTTCGAAGGCGAGGACGACTGGCGCAACCTCGACATCCCGCAGGGCGAGCGCTTCGAGTGGGACCCGCAATCCACGTACATCAAGCGCCCGCCGTACTTCGACGGCATGCCGCTCGACCCGCCGCCGCCGGCCGACGTGCGCGGCGCGCGCGTGCTCGCCGTGCTCGGCGACTCCGTCACGACCGACCACATCTCGCCCGCCGGATCGATTCCGAAGAGCACGCCCGCCGGCAAGTACCTCATGCAGCTCGAGGTCGCGCCGGAGGACTTCAACTCGTACGGCACGCGCCGCGGCAACCACGAGGTGATGGTGCGCGGCACCTTCGCGAACATCCGCCTGCGCAACCTGCTCGCCCCCGGCACCGAGGGCGGCGTCACGAAGCACCTCCCCGACGGCGAGGTGATGCCGATCTTCGACGCGTCCGAGAAGTACCGCGACGAAGGCGTGCCGCTGCTGATCATCGCCGGCAGCGAGTACGGCAGCGGCTCGTCGCGCGACTGGGCGGCGAAGGGCACGGCGCTGCTCGGCGTCCGCGCCGTCATCGCCAAGAGCTACGAGCGCATCCACCGCAGCAACCTCATCGGCATGGGCGTGCTGCCGCTGCAGTTCGAGCCCGGTCAGGACCGCGAGACGCTGGGCCTCACCGGCCTGGAGTCGTACGACATCGAAGGTATCGCTGGCGCGCTCACGCCCGGCAAGCGCCTCACCGTCCGCGGCCGCAGCGATGACGGCGGGGAGCGCACCTTCACCGTCGTCTGCCGCATCGACACGCCGGTGGAGGTCGACTACTACAACCACGGCGGCATACTCCCCTTCGTGTTGCGGCAGCTGGTGAAGTGAGCCGGCCGGGTTGTTTGATTGAGTCGGTTGTTTGATTGAATTCGCGAAAAAATCGGCGAATAATAACCGGTCAACCATGTAATCCGTCAACTTCGGCCGAGTCGCGACGGCGCAACGGCGGCCGCGACATGCGCGCGCACGTTGGGCTGTGGACTGGAAACTGAAGCGGGCCATGCGGTGAGCTTAGGCGCGCGGGCCGCGAAGCTCCAAGCAGCGCATGTCACTCTGCGAGAAGTAAGACGGGTCTGGATCGACACGCCGTCGAACTCGACCATTACAGCCACGGCGGCACCCTGCCGTTTGTGCTGCGCCCGCTGGTGAAGTAACAGCGGGACAGCGCGGCTCCGGATGGATCGCAGGCGCCCCGCCTGCAACGCGTCGGAGCGAGACCGCGTCGCTACCGCGCGACCTCGCCCTCGATCCACTCACGCCACAGCCACGGCCAATCGTCTTCGCGCGTGACGAGCCCGGCGCGCACTGGATTGGCGCAGATGTACTCACCCTTCTCGTACGCGTTCTCGCTGGACCTCATGATTCGGTCGAATGACTCCAGCTCCCACACGGGCCCGCGTCTGTTCAACGCGCGATTCACGCTGTGAGCAGCTGCGCCCTTGATGCCGCTCATGATCGTCGCGAGAGGGAATGTCTCGCCGTCAGCGTCTTTCAGGGGCGTGAAGATCAGGTGGGCGTGATCGGGCATGACGACGGCTGCGTGTAGTCGAATGCGTACGCCATGATCGTGCAGACAATGATTCAGCACCGCACCACGAACATGCTCGGGCAGAATCCACCGCTTGCGTGTACTGAACGTCACGAACAGCGTGTTGCCGTCGTTCTGGATGTGCGGCAGGTTGCGGCTGTACGCGTT
>JBBTPG010000168.1:0-2030 GCA_038066315.1 Chloroflexota bacterium
CCCTTCGCCGCGGCCGTCGCCGTCTTGTCCTTGTCGCTCGTGCCGCCGCCGCATGCGGCCGCGATCAACGCCGCTCCCGCGATCAGCGCCGTCGCGCCGAACGCAATCTTGCCGAATCGAGATCGCTGTGTACTCAATCCACGTCTCCTCCTGCTCTTGCCCTGGCCGTCAGGCCAGCTCACAACACAGGAAGGTACGCCGCGGCGACGACCGTGGATGTAGGAATACGTCGTTCGGTCTGTCAGTCTTTCCGTCGCTCACCTGCCGGGCTTGTACTTCGTGACTGAAAGACTGAAAGACTGAAAGACCGAGCGACTGAAAGACTGAAAGACTGAAAGACCGAGCGACCGAGCGACTGAGCGACTGACCGACCCGCTACAACGCCGGGTGCTTCGCGCTCCAGCCGGCCGCCTGCTCGTACGCGTGCGCGACGCGCAGCACCGCCGCCTCGTCGAACGGCTTGCCGATCACCTGCAGGCCGACGGGCAGCCCATCAACGAAGCCGGCGGGAACGGACAGGCCCGGCAGGCCGGCGATGTTCACCGGTAGCGTGAACACGTCGTTGAGGTACATCTCGTACGGGTCGGCCGTCTTCTCGCCGATCTTGAACGCCGTCGTCGGCGTCACCGGAGCGACCAGCGC
The DNA here is from genome assembly GCA_038066315.1 of Chloroflexota bacterium. Lineage (GTDB taxonomy): Bacteria > Chloroflexota > Dehalococcoidia > DSTF01 > JACRBR01 > JANXYW01. Next base: position 643 of record JBBTPG010000168.1, read on the forward strand.
GTCGTACGTCTCGAACGCGGCGTCGAACTCGCGGCGAATGACGGTACGCACCTTTTGCGCCTTCAAGTAGTACGCGTCGTAGTATCCGGACGAGAGCGCGTAGGTGCCGATCATGATCCGGCGCTTCACCTCGGCGCCGAAGCCGCGGCCGCGCGTCTTCTCCATGTTGTCCCACATGCCCTCGCCCTGCTGGTACGAGAAGCCGTACTTCACGCCGTCGTACCGCGCGAGGTTCGCGGACGCCTCGCTCGGCGCGATGACGTAGTACACCGCCAGCGCCGCCCCGGTGCTCGGCAGCGCGACGTCGCGGTCGACGATCGCGCCCTGCGCCTCGAGCGCGGCCAGCGCTTCGTCGACGCGCGCGCGCACGCCGGCGTCGAGCGTCGGCGGCATGTACTCCTTCGGCACGCCGATGCGCATGCCCTTCACGCCTTTGTCGAGGTCCGCCGCGAAGTCCGGTACATCGAGCGGCGCCGACGTCGAGTCGGCCGCGTCGTGGCCGCAAATCACATTGAGCACGGTCGCCGTGTCGCGCACCGTGCGCGTCAACGGCCCGGCCTGGTCCAGCGAGCTTGCGAACGCGACGAGTCCGTAGCGGCTGACCCGGCCGTACGTCGGTTTCATGCCGACGACGCCGCACAGCGCTGCTGGCTGACGGATGCTGCCGCCCGTGTCGGAGCCCAGCGCGTAGATCGCCTCGCCCGCCGCGACGGCGGCCGCCGATCCGCCTGACGAGCCGCCGGGCACGCGCGTCAGGTCCCACGGGTTGTGCGTGGGATGGTAGGCGGAGTTCTCGGTCGACGAGCCCATCGCGAACTCGTCCATGTTCGTCTTGCCGACCATCACCGCGCCCGCGTCGAACAAGCGCGACACGACCGTCGCGTCGTAGGGCGGCACGAAGTTCTGGAGCATCTTCGAGCCGCACGTCGTGGCGACGCCGCTCGTCGTCAGCACGTCCTTGATCGCCACCGGCACGCCCAGCAGCGGCCCGCGCTCGCCGGCCGCGATGCGCGCGTCCGCGGCGTCCGCCTGCGCCAGCGCGCGCTCGGTCGTCAGCGCGAGATACGCACGCACGCGCGGCTCGACGGCCGCGATGCGCTCGATTACGGCCAGCGTCAGCTCCCGCGACGAGATCTCGCGCTTCTGCAAGAGGCCGGCCGCCTCGGCAATCGTCAGGTAGTAAAGCTCGGGCATCGCTACTCCAGCACCGCCCGCACGCGCAGGTAGCCGTCGTCCGTGCTGGGCGCCAGCGCTAGCACCTGCTCCTGCGGCAACGACGGCCGCGACCGGTCGTCGGCCATCACGTTCTCGATCGGCAGCGTGTGCGCGGTCGGCTCGACGCCGTCGGTGTTGACGGCGTTCAGCGCGTCGAAGTGGCCGATGATCTC
>JBBTPG010000168.1:2130-6132 GCA_038066315.1 Chloroflexota bacterium
GCTCGACGCCGTCGGTGTTGACGGCGTTCAGCGCGTCGAAGTGGCCGATGATCTCGGACAACTGCTCCGAGAACGTTTCCACTTCGGCATCGGTCAACTCCACCCGCGCCAGCTTGGAAATGTGCAGGACGACGTCGCGATCCAGCTTCATGCGCACAGGTTACCGTCTGGGTCCCCTGCACGGAACCGCGGACCGGGCGCAGCCACAGGCGTCTGCCACGCTTGCATCGAGGCTTCACCGTTTCCAGTCCCCTTCTTTATCGTTCCGTCATGAAGGCGGTGATGCGCATCTGGTACGATCGTTGGGGCGGAGGGTATTGGAAGGACACATGGTCACTGCACCCGACCGGGCCGAAATAGCCCTCGGGAATCCAAGCTTCGTATGGCGGTTCGGACAGGACCGCCGGCTCAACCTCATCCGGCACTTCGCGCCGCTGGAAGGCGCCCGCATCCTCGATATCGGCTGCGGGCTCGGCGTCTACGTGCGGAAGTTCCGCGAGTTCAGCGACCGCGTCTACGGCATTGACATCGACGCGAAGCGCCTGCGCGAAGGCGCGCGCACGACGCCCGGACTGATGCTCTCGGCGAGCGAGACGCTGCCGTTCCGCGCCTGCACCTTCGACGTGGTGGTGCTGAATGAGGTGATCGAGCACGTCCGCGACGACGCGGCGACGCTGGCGGAGGCGTTGCGCGTGATCCGGCCGGGCGGCCACATCGTGATCTACGCGCCGAACCGGCTGTATCCGTTCGAGACCCACGGCATCTACATCGGCCGGAAGTTCATCTTCGGCAACATCCCCTTCGTCAACTGGCTGCCGGACCCGCTTCGCAACAGACTGGTGCCGCACGCAAGGGCGTATACAAAGCGGGGGATCCGGCGCACGTACCGAAACCTGGACGCGCGCGTGAACGTCGCGACGTACGTGTATCCCGGCTTCGACAACATCATCGCGCGCCGGAAATGGCTTGGGCGCGCGCTCCGCACGGCGCTGTACCGCGCCGAGCGCACGCCGTTGAAAGTGTTCGGCCTCTCGCACTTTGTGGTGCTCGAGAAGCCGATGGCGGACCACGGGGTTGAGGAAGGGTAGGAGGAAGCGTTGGCAAGGAATCTGGCCACCAGGCGGCTCATGCGAAACCGGTTGCGCAGCGCCGTCCGCGGCGGCGGCCGCCCGGGCAAGGCGCCGCGATGGCTGCAGGTCATCCTCGGGCTCGCCGGCCTCGGCGTCATCGCTCTCGCCATCGCGGGCGGCACCGGCTTTGGCGTCTACCGCTCCTACGCCGACGAGCTCAAGTCGCCGGGCGAAGTGATCTCGCAGCAGCCGTCGGGCGGCGCGCAGATCGTCGACCGCCACGGCAACGTGCTGTACGAGTACGTCGACGACCGCTCGGGCCTGCGGTCGCCGGTGAAGCTCGAAGACATCTCGCCGTGGATGATCGCGGCGACGATCTCGACGGAAGACGCAAGCTTCTGGACGAACCCCGGCCTCAACACCCGCGGCCTCATCCGCGCCGGCCTCGAAGCGATGCACTTGCGCAGCGCCGACGCCGCGAGCACGACGGGCGGCAGCTCTATCACGCAGCAGCTCGTCAAGAACGTCTACATCTCGCCGAGCGACCGCTACAAGCGCTCGTATAAGCGAAAGCTCAAGGAGACGATCTACGCGGTCGAACTCTCGAACCGCTACTCGAAGGACCAGATCCTCGAGTGGTACCTGAACCAGATCTCCTACGGCGGCCTCTACAACGGCGTCGAGGCGGCGTCCCTGGGCTACTTCGGCAAGCACGCGAAGGACCTGACCCTGCCTGAAGCGGCGACGCTCGCCGGAATACCGGCCAGCCCGTCGAAATACGACCCGATCAATCAGCCGGATACCGCGATCGAGCGCCGCAACGAAGTGTTGCGTCTGATGCGCAAGCGCTCGCGCGAGGAGATCGAGGTCGATGGCGCGAAGGTGCTCGCGTCGCGCTTCCAGGTGAACGACAACGGCGACACGGCGGACGCCACCGACGCCGCCTTCTACCTCTCGACCGTGGCGCCGCTGAACATCGTGCCGCAGCGCTTCCCCGTGCAGGCGCCGCACTGGGTGTTCGACTACATACAGCCGCAGCTCGAGCACGATTACGGCAAGGAAGCGCTCTATCGCGGCGGCCTCCGCGTCACCACGACGATCGACATGGAATTACAGAGGAAGGCGCAGGCGGCGCTCGAGCGCTGGATCAGCGAGTTCGAAGACCAGTCCGACGCGCACAACGGCGCGCTCGTCGCGATCGACCCCCGCACGTCGGAGATCCTGGTGTACATCGGCTCGCGCGACTACTTCCGCGACGACATCCAGGGCCGCAATGACAATGCCAACGCGTTGAACTCTCCGGGCTCGACGCTCAAGCCCTTCACCTACGTGGCTGCATTCGAACAGCTCGGCTGGGGGCCCGGGACGGAGATCCTCGACACGGAGGTGAGCTTCCCCGACCAGGACGGCAAGACGTTCACGCCGCGCAACCCCAGCGGCGACTTCCACGGGCCGATCAGCGCCCGCGACGCGCTCGGTAACTCGCTGAACATCCCTGCTGTGAAGGTCGCCGCGACCGTCGGCATCGAGAACGTCGCCGCTGAGTACAAAAAGTTCGGTATCACCGGGCTCGATGGCCGCGGCTTTGGTCCGTCCATCACGGTCGGCGGCATCGACGTGAAGCTCGTCGATGTCGCGTACGCCTACAGCGTGTTTGCCGCGAACGGCGTCATGCGCGGCGTGCCCACGCGCCTCACGCTGGACCAGGGCAACCGCAAGCTGGACCCCGTCTCGGTCCTGCAGGTCACGAAGCAGGATGGCGAAGTCCTGTACCCCAAGACCGAGGACCATCGCGTCAAGGTGCAGGAGGAGCGCGTCGTCGAGCCGCAGAACGCCTACCAGATCACCAGCATCCTCTCCGACCCGAGCGCGTTCTGCATCACGTACGGCTGCGGCGCCCTGAGCATCGGCCGGACGTGGGGCGTCAAGACGGGCACCAGCGAGCCGTTCGAGGACAGCCGCGCGATCGGCGAGACGTGGACGTACGGCTATACGCCGGACCTCGTCGCCGGCGTCTGGGCGGGCAACTCCGACAACTCGCCCGTCCACAACATCCTCTCGACCTCGATCTCCTACCGCGCCGTCCGCGACTTCATGATCGACGCGCTGGCCGACACGCCCGCCAGCGACTTCGAACGCCCGCCCGGCCTCTCCACCGTCGATACCTGCACGCCGTCCGGCCTGCGCGCGAACGATACGTGCGGCCGCAAGGTGAAGAACCTCCTTCCCGACGCCACCGCGCCGAAGAAGGGCGACGACTGGTGGCGCAAGGTCAAGGTCGATATCCGCGACGGCCTCGTCGCAACGGAGCTAACGCCGCCGCAGTTCGTGCAGGAGCGCTTCGGGCTGGCGATCCCGGAGGGCGTGCAGGGCTTCGCGCGCGCGCAGGCCGAAGAGTGGGCGAAGTTCCTCAACGCCGGCACGGCGCCCACGGACAAGAGCACCGGCCAGGCGCCCGTGTCGATCGTCTCGCCCAGACAGGGCGACAAGCTGAGAGACAAGACCTACGTCTCGGTGACGGGCAAGGCCGCATCGCCCGACTTCACGGCGTACCGCGTCGAGTACGGCCTCGGCAACCCGCCGCTCGAATGGAAACTGATCGTGCGCTCCGAGCAGCCGCAACTGAGCGGCGGGCTCGCGCTCTGGAACATCGCGGGACTGCCGGACGGTACCTACACGCTCCGGGTCGTGCTCGAGGACAAGAAGCGCGGCGAGCTTTCGACGTTCGTCGTCGTCACGGTCGGCAAGGGCGATACGCGGACGAGTTCGACGCCCGTACCGTCGCCGACGCCCATCTTCAGCCTCGACGACTTCTGACGGCCCGGGCGCACCGCCGTCCGGTCCGCAAGCCTACGGCCCGGCTACGCCCCGTAGGGTGGGGCGCGGTCATCGTACCGGGGCCGCATCTGTTTGCGGGGGCATCCGTACCGAC
>JBBTPG010000169.1:0-1939 GCA_038066315.1 Chloroflexota bacterium
GCGGCGCGGCATCGAGGCATCGGGCGCGGGATCGCGCTGGCGCTGGCGGCGGCGGGCGCGGATGTCGTGGCGCTGGGCTCGCCGAGGGCGCCGGAGCGGTATCCGGACGACGAGAAAGCGATCGGCTGGCGCGGCGCGGCGTCCGTCGCGGCGGAGATCGAGGCGTCGGGCGGCGGCGCGCTCGGCATCGACGCGGACCTGACGAAGGCGGCGGAGGCGGAACGGATCGTCGCGCAGACGATGGCGAAGTTTGGCCGCATCGACATCCTGGTGAACAACGCCGGGCTTGCGTATTGCGGCGAGAAGAATCTGTGGGAGATCGACGACCGCGAGTGGTACGAGGTGGTCGACGTGAACCTCAACGGCGTGTACCTGCTGACGAGCCGCGTGATGAGAAGGATGGTCGAGGCGAAGCAGGGCGGCCGCATCGTCAACATCTCGTCGGCGGCGGGACGGATCGGCGTGCCGCAGTACGGCGCCTACTGCGCGACGAAGTGGGGCATCATCGGGTTGACGCAGATGCTGGCGATCGAGGCGGCCCCGCACCAGATCACGGTGAACTGCGTCGCGCCGGGCTCGGTCGATACGGACATGATGGACGGGACGTTCGGGCACATGGCGTCGCGCTACCACGCGGACGCCGGCGCGATGAAGCAGGCGGTCGTGCGGTCGATCGCGCTGGGGCGGCAGGGGCGGCCGGCGGACATCGCGGGCGCCGTGGCGTTCTTCGCGTCGGACGACGCGGCGTGGATCACCGGCCAGACGCTCAACGTCAGCGGCGGCACGCCGATGAACTAGTGGCCTTCCAACTTGATCTCGAAAGGCCTCGGCTTTCCGGCGTCTCCAGCCTTTCTTCCATCGTCCTCTGTGATCTCTGTGTCCTCTGTGGTGAGAAAAAAAGTGTCCGCCCCCATCGGACTCCGAGAGGAAACGCCCGCATCTGTCGCCCTGAGCAAAGCGAAGGGTCTCGCCGTTCCGGAGCCTGAGATGCTTCGCTCCGCTCAGCACGACGGTTGGTGCTTCGTGGCCCGCGAAGCGTTCCCTGGCGTACTCATCCACCTGGATAGGCACTGACCGCCGGCTCTCGCCGCTACTTGAACGCCACGAACGCGGCGTACAGCGGCTGATCGAGATGCAACTCGCGCACGCCCTGCAACCCCGCGCCCGACGCCATCTCCTCGAACTCGGCGCGCGAGAAGAAGCCGACGGCATGCCCGCCCTTCGCGACGGCCTGCGGGATCTCGTAGAACAGGTCGATGTGCGACAGTACGGCGTTGTACGCGCCCACGCAGTCCTCGATGCGCTCGGCGCCGCGGATCTCCGTGACGAGCAGGATGCCGTCTTCCTTCAGCGCCCGCCGCGCGTTCGCCAGCACGACGCGCGCGTCGTCCATCTCGTGCAGCGAGATCTGCGCGTAGATGAAGTCGAACGCGTCCTCGCTCGTCAGGTCCTCGCCGCGCATCTCCTCCGCGTGTACGTGCTCGCTCAGCCCCGCGTCCTCGATCCGCTGCCGCGCCAGCTCGATCGACGTCGGGTCCGGGTCGACGCCCGTCACCGTGCACGCCGGGAACGTCCGCGCCAGCGACACCAGCCCCGCGCCCGCGCCGCAGCCCAGCTCCAGGATCGTGCCGCCCGCCGCCAGCCGCTGCGCCAGCTCCGGCAGCGCCGGCAGCAGCACCGACGGCAGGAACAGCTCGTACGCCGCCTTGCTGAACGCGTGGATCGTCTCCACCATCTCCTGCCCGTACTCCGCGAACGGGATGCCCTCTCCGCTCGTGAAGCAGTCCGCCACGCGGTCGGCGAGCCGCGACTCCACGGCGAAGTTCGTCGCCAGCCCCGCCGAGTACTGGAAGTCCTGGTCGTCGAGCAGCAGCGCCTCCATGAACGGCGCCATCGTCAGGCGCTCTGTCCCCGCGTCGTACTCCAGCAGCTCGCCCGC
>JBBTPG010000170.1:0-1229 GCA_038066315.1 Chloroflexota bacterium
CGCGCCACTGATCACTAATCACTAGTCACTAATCACTAATCACTACAAACTACGAACTACGAACTACAAACTGCAACCTCCGCTCACATCGGCAGTCCGTACTTCTCCGCGAGCTTCTTGATCTCTTCGATGCGCGCCGGGTTGTTCGGCGTCGCGGGCGCCTGGATCATCTTCGCCGCCTTCAACTCTTCGACGACCTTGTCGTCGCGCTTGAAGGGCTGGCCGTACTTGCCTTCGAAGTAGAGCTCTTCAAACGGCGGGCGCGGGCGCTGGCCGCCGGCTTCCCACGACTCCGACGGGTAGCCGACGAGGATCGTCGAGAGCGGGATCCAGTCGTCCGGCGTGCCGAACACTTCCTTCAGCACCGCACCGTTCAGCGTCACGAGGCCGACGCCGAGGCCCTCGTCGACGCCGGTGAGCAGCGCCTGGCAGACCGCGATACCGACGTCGAACGTCGAAGCGACCGCGTAGGCGGGGTTCTCCGTCAACGGCTTGAGGATCTGCGGGTAGACGAACTCATCGACGAACTTGTGGCTCCAGCCGTGCGTTGGCGCGAGCGCGCCGACGTCGACGAGCTGCTTGAGCGGACGCCCCTCGTTCCTGCGCACGGTGCCGAGGTCGTTGAACCAGTGGATGTGCACCGGCGCCAGTTCGGTGTTGAGGCCGGCGACGGGCGTCTTGAGGCGGTTGAGCTGGTCGGCGGTGAGGTCGTCGCGGAAGCTGACGACGGCGCGGGCCCACTGCGCGTTCACGGCGCAGGAGGCGAGGCGGGCGGCTTCGAGCATCTTCTGGATCTTCTCGTGCTCGACCGGTCGGTCGGGGTCGAAGAAGCGGATGGAGCGGCGGCGGCCGACGACTTCCTTGAATTCCATGTGTGCCTCCTGTCTTGGGCCGGGTGTTCGAATTGTGTGTCGCGCCGGGGTTAGGGTCAACGAGCTGCGCAGAACCTGGAACTTAGAACCTGGAACCAAGGGCGGCCTTGTGGAAGGATGAGGTTCTAGGTTCTAGGTTCTAGGTTCCGGGTTTCTTGGTTCTCCGAACGGAGTGTGAGTCATGCAGTTCGAGACGATTGCGTACGAGAAGCGGGACGGCGTGGCGGTGATCACGCTGAACCGGCCGGAGCGCATGAACGCCTTCACCGACGTGATGATCCGCGAATGGGCGTCGGCGCTGGAGGAAGCGCGCCTCGACCGCGACGTGCGGGCGGTCATCGTGACCGGCAACGGCCG
>JBBTPG010000171.1:0-4011 GCA_038066315.1 Chloroflexota bacterium
CGGCGCGCTTCCGCGCGGCCGACTTCACGCGCGAGGCGAAGGACTTGCGGGGCAATGTGCGCTAGTCGCCGATCTCGAGCGAAGCGTATTCGTCGCGCCGGATCGCCGTGACTTTCAGGAGCGCGCGCATCGACTGCGCGATGCGGCCGCCCTTGCCGATGACCTTACCGTAATCGTCCTCGGCGACTTCCAGCCGCACGATGACGCGGCCGCGGTCGTTCTCTTCGGTGACCTTCACCTCGTCTGGCTTGTCGACGAGGGCTTTGGCCATGTATTCGATAAGCTCTTTCATCGATCTGCCTCAAGTCTAAGCGATGCAGCGCCGGAGGACGCCCCGGGACGTCAGGCTCCGGCGCTGTGGTCACGAGAACTACGCCTCGGCGGCGGCTTCGGCCGGCTTCTTCGCCTTCGGCGTGAACGCCGGCATCTCGCCGATGCCTTGCCCGGCCAGAATGCGCTGCGCGCGGTCCGACGGGATGGCGCCCTTCGACAGCCACTCGCGCGCCCGCTCCTCGTTGACGGTGACCGCGGCCGGGTCGGTCAGCGGGTTGTACGTGCCGATGGTCTCGATGAAGGCGCCGTCGCGCGGGGCCTTCGAGTCCGCCACCACCAGGCGGTACTGTGGCTGCTTCTTCTTGCCGACGCGGCGCAGTCGAATTCGTAGCATTGGTTACCGTCCTCCAAACAGATTCATGAATCCCGAGCGGTTGCTGGCGAAGCCCTGCATGATCTTCTTCGCCTCCTTCCACTGGTTGAGCAACTGGTTCACTTCTTGCGGCGTGGTGCCGCTGCCGGTGGCGATCCGGCGGCGCCGGCTGCCGTTGATGATCTCCGGGTGCTTACGCTCCCGCGGCGTCATTGAGTATACGACAGCCTCGGCCTTGTCCCAGAAGCCCTCGTCGAAGCTGTCAACCTTCATCTGGCGCTTGATCTGCCCCATGCCCGGGAGCATGTCGACGAGCTGGTTCAATGGGCCCATCTTCTTGATGCGCTGGAACTGCGTCATGAAGTCCTCGAGATCGAGGCTCTTCGACTTCATCTTCTTCTCGATCGCCTTGACGTCCTGGTCGCTGATGGCGTCCTTCGCCTTCTCGATCAGGCTGACCAGGTCGCCCATGCCGAGGATGCGGGAGGCGAAGCGGTCGGGGAAGAACGGCTCCAGCGCGTCCGCCTTCTCGCCGGTGCCGATGAACTTCACCGGCAGCCCGGTGACGGCGCGGATCGAGAGCACGGCGCCGCCGCGCGCGTCGCCGTCCATCTTCGACGCGATGATGCCGGTGACGTTGAGCTGGTTGTGGAACTCCTGCGCGACGTTCACGGCCTCCTGGCCGGTCATCGCGTCGAGCACGAGGATCACTTCGTTCGGGTTGAGCGCCGCGTGCATCTGCGAGATCTCGCTCATCAGCTCGCCGTCGATGGTCGAGCGGCCGGCCGTGTCGACGATGACAACGGTCGCGCCCTGGCGCTGCGCTTCTTTGAGCGACGCGCTGCAAAGGTCGGGCAGCTTCTGGCCTTCTTCACCCGTGAACACGGGCATGCCGAGCTGCTTGCCGAGCTGCTTGAGCTGCTCGCCCGCGGCCACGCGGTACGGGTCGGCGGCGATGAGGATCGGCTTCGCGCCGCTCTTGCGCAGGTGGAGCGCCAGCTTCGCCGCCGTCGTCGTCTTGCCGGAGCCCTTGAGCCCGACGAGCATGATCACCGTCGGCGGCTTCGACGCGAGCTGCAGCGTCGACGGGCTGCCGCCGAGGATGTTCACCAGCTCCTCGTTGACGATGCCGACGACCTGCTGCGGGCCGGTGAGGCTCTTCAGCACCTCGGCGCCGAGCGCCCGTTCCCGCACGGAAGCGATGAACTGGCGCACGACCTTGAAGTTGACGTCGGCTTCGAGCAACGCAATGCGGACCTCGCGCATCGCTTCGTCGAGGTCCTTTTCGCTGATGGTGCCGTGGGAGCCGAGCTTCTGGAAGACGCCAGAAAGCTTGTCGGACAGGGCTTCAAGCATAGACGCTGCATTGTACCCGGCTCAGGCGGGGCGCGGAAATCAATCAGCGGGCGCCGGCCTGGAACGCGTACAATACGCCATACGGAGGTACCGTCGTGGTCAGAAAAGAGCAGATGACGGCCCTGATCGAGCGCGAAGGCGACGGCTACGTCTCGCTGTGCCCGGAATTGGACATCGCGAGCCAGGGCGAGACGGTCGAGGAAGCCCGCCTGAACCTCATCGAGGCGCTGGAACTCTTCTTCGAGTGCGCCTCGCCGACCGAGATCGAGCGCAGGCTCGGCGGCGAGTTCTACGTCACGCGCGTCGAGGTAGCAGTTGGGTAGGCTCCGCGTGCTTTCCGGCGCGGAGATCTGCCAGATCCTCGAACAGCACGGCTTCTCCCCGGTTCGCCAGCGCGGCAGTCACATCATCATGCAGAAGCGTACGAGCGCCGACGACACGTGCACGGTTCCAGTTCCAGCGCACAAGCCAGTGCGCGTCGGAACACTCGCTTCCATCATTCGGCAATCCGGCCTGCCTCGTTCGCTCTTCGAGGAGCCGAGTTAGCCGTCGCCGGGACTCCTACACCGCCATCGGCGGGCGCTTCGCCGCCCACGGCTGCGCCTGCTCGAACGCACGCGCGGCGCGCAGCACGAGCGAGTCCTCGTACGCGCGGCCGACGATGTGCAGCCCGACGGGCATGCCGCGCGCATCGAACCCGCACGGCACCGACGCTGCCGGCTGGCCGGTGAGGTTGAATGGCTGCGTGTACGGCATCCAGCCGAACGGCGGCAACTCCTGCCCCGCGATGACCGTCGGCTGCTGGCCGATCGGGAACGCGGCGCACGAGAGCACCGGCGTCAGCAGCAGGTCGTAGGTCTCGTGAAAGCGCCGCATCGTCTGCCACATCACCATGCGGCGCTTCTCCGCCTTGATGAGGTCCATGCCCGTCGTGCGCTTGCCGAACTCCAGGAACGTACGCGCGGGCTCGTCGAGCAGCGCCAGTTCGTTGGCGCTCAGTTCGCCCAGCCACGTGGCGTCCGCCGTCGCGGCGACCGTGAGGAACGTCAGGTCGGCGGCCGGGTTCGCGATGCCAGGCGACGCCTCTTCGACGGTGCAGCCGAGATCGGCGAAGCGCTTCGCCGCGGCCTCGCAGATCGCGCGCACCTCCGGCTCCACGGGCGCGTAGCCGAGGTCCGCCGACCACGCGACGCGCAGCCCCTCCACGCCGAGGTCGACTTCGCCGAGAAACGAGCCCGGGTAGTCGCGCACCGAGAACGGGTCCTCAGGCTCGTACCCCGCCATCACGTCGAGCGCGAGCGCGGCGTCGGCGACGGTGCGCGTCGTCGGGCCGCGGTGCGTCATCGTCGTCCAGCCGCCCGGCTTGCGCGGCACGCGGCCGTACGTCGGCTTGATCCCGAAGACGCCGCAGAACGACGCGGGGATGCGGAGCGAGCCGCCGCCATCGCTGCTCAGGGCGATCGGGCCGAGGCCGGCCGCGACCGCGGCCGCGGCGCCGCCGCTCGATCCGCCTGGCGTGCATGCGAGGTCCCACGGGTTCTTCGTCGCGCCGAAGATGCGGTTCTCGGTCATCGGGATGAAGCCGAACTCCGGCGTGTTCGTCTTGCCCAGATGCACACCGCCCGCGTCGATCAGGCGCTTCGCGCAGTATTCCCAGCCGTCGGCGATCTTGTCCTTGTACAGCAGCGAGCCCTTGGTCGTGGGCAGGCCCTTCACGTCAAACAGGTCCTTGATCGACACCGGCACGCCGTGCAACGCGCCCAGCGCGTCGCCGCGCATGACGGCGGCCTCGGCGTCCTTCGCCGCGGCCATCGCCATCTCGGGCGTGACCAGGCAGTAGGCGTTCAGCGACGGGTTGATCGCGGCGATGCGCTCCAGGAACGCGCGGGCGACCTCCACGGGTGAGAGCGTTTTCGAGCGGATGGCCGCCGCCATCTCGGTCGCTGGCATCCAGGCGATGTCGTCGTGCATAGGGCGCTTCCTCCAGGCCATCTGCGGCGTCGCGGGGG
>JBBTPG010000172.1:0-3775 GCA_038066315.1 Chloroflexota bacterium
ACAGGCCTTACGCCGGCGCCTTCGCCCTGCGGTGCGCGGCGCCCGCGCATGTATCGAGTTCAGCCAGGTACGCCAGCATCGCTTCCGCCGCGATCCGCCCGTCGCGGATCGCCGTCACCACGAGGTCCGCGCCGTTGACGTTATCGCCACCCGCGAACACGCCCGGCCGGTCTGTCGCCCCCGTCGCGCGGTCGACGACCACGTCACCCCACGTGTTGCACGTCACGCCGGTCGACGCTGTCACGTCGTCATCGACGCCATACCCGATCGCCAGCACGACGGTATCCGCCTCCAGCGCGAACTCCGATCCGGCCACCGGCTGCGGCCGCCGCCGCCCGCTCTCATCCGGCGGGCCCAGCTCCATCCGCTCCAGCTGCACCGCGCGCACTCGCCCGCTCCCCGTCCCGAGGAACCGCACCGGCGCGCACAGGAACTCGAACCGCACACCTTCTTCGCGCGCGTGCTGCCGCTCCTCTTCGCGCCCCACCATCTCCTTCTCTGTCCGGCGATACACGAGCGTCACTTCGCTCCCACCGAGCCGTATCGCCGTCCGCGCGCAGTCCATCGACGTATCGCCGCCCCCGATGATCACCACCCGCCGCCCGACGTGCAGCGGCTCGCGCATCGACTCGGGCAGCGCGTCCTGGCGTAGATTTCCACGCGAGAGGAACGGCGTCGCCAGGTGCACGCCGCTCAGTTCCACGCCATCGACGTCGAGCGGATTGCCGTCCGACGCACCATGCCCCAGGAACACCGCGTCGTACCCTTCCGCCAGCAGCCCGTCCACCGTCTGCGCGCCGCTCTTGCCGATGCGCGTGCTGCCGATGAACTCCACCGGCAGCACGTCGAGCCGCTCCAGCCACTCGTCCAGCACGCGCTTTTCGAGCTTGAAGTTTGGGATCCCGTATCGAAGCACGCCGCCCGGCTCGGGCCACGCGTCGAAGATCGTCACGGCATGCCCGCGCTCCGCCAGCTTCTGCGCGACGGTCAGCCCGGCCGGCCCGGCGCCCACGACGGCAACTCGGCGCCCGCTGGGCTCAGGCGGCGCAACAGCCACCTCGCGCAGCCGCCACGCATCCGCGACGAACGCTTCCAGCCGGCCGATCGCCACGGGCTTCGCGTTCTTCCCGACGACGCAATGCCCCTCGCACAGCCGCTCCTGCGGGCAGAGCCGCCCGCACATCTCCGGCATCGAGCTGGTCTCGTGGAAGACGTCAGCGGCGGCGACCGCATCGCCCTGTTCGAGCTTCCACAGCGCGCGCGGGATGTCGTTGCGTGCCGGACACGCCGCCTGACACGGCGCCGCCGGGCACTGGATGCAGCGCTCCGCCTCCGCTTTCGCCATGTCGAGGCTCAGCGGCAGGTATACCTCGCTCCAGTTCAGCACCCGCACGTTGGGGTCCTGCTTCGCGATCTTCTGCGGCGGTATCTGCAGCCGGGCCTTGCGGTCGACCTTCGGCCGTTCGTGCGATTCAGGCATCCGTCACATCCCTGCGTCGATTGTCGTCAGAAAGCCGTCACAAGCGTACCAAACCGCACAATCAGCGCGACATTATGTCGAGTAGCCGCGCTCGCGGCTCGACGTGACCTTCGCGCCACCTGTGCGTAACTCATCTCTACCGCCAGCATGCTTCCGTGTCTCTATGTCTTTCGGACGAAAGGCCGCATCTCTTCCCCGCACCGCGGGCCGTACACCTTCACCTCCATCGCCATGTCTGTGTGCTGAACCATCCCCCCGCGGCGAATCGGATCGTCTTGACCCTGACCAGACCACCCGTAATCCTGTCGCATCACCTTCGCACCAGACGCGGGCCCCGGAGATCAAGGATGACGATCGAATTTGGCGTGGCGCGCGGCATCGACGCCCAGTCGTTCGGCCAGCCCGGGCAGCGCACCTTCCGCCTCCGCATCGTCGGCGCCAACGCCGAGTCCGCGTCGCTCTGGATGGAGAAAGAGCAGATGCAAGCGCTGGGCATCGCCCTCAAGCAGATGCTCGCGCAGCTCGAATACAGCGACGAGCCGCCTCCGGCCAGCGCGGGCGACTTCCCCGTCGTCGCCGACCACGATTTCCGCGTCGGCCGCATGGGCATGGGCTTCAACGCCTCCGACCGCACCGTCGTCGTCTATACCTTCGAGCTCGGGACCGGCGAGGACGACGAGGACGAACCCACCCTCCGCACGCGCCTCACGCAGGAGCAGTCGGCGTCGCTCAGTACCCAGCTCGATGACATCATCGCCGGCGGCCGTCCCGTCTGCCCGCTTTGCGGCCTGCCGATAGAGAGCACCGGACACGCCTGCATCCGCTCCAACGGCCACTCTCATCAGGCTATCCCTGACGAAGAGTCCGACGACGAATCGTGATCCACGCGACCGTCCGCATCGACCCGGCGCGTCGCATCGCGCCTCTCAACCCCAACATCTACGGCCAGTTCATCGAGCATCTCGGCCGCTGCATCTATGGCGGCATCTACGAACCCGGCTCGCCCCTCGCCGACGCGCGCGGCTTCCGGACCGACGTCATGGCCGCGATCCGGCGCCTCCGCGTCCCCGTCCTTCGCTGGCCGGGCGGCAACTTCGTCTCCAGCTACCACTGGCAGGACGGCATCGGCCCCTCCGAAGCCCGACCCGCGCGCCGCGACACCGCCTGGCGCAAGTTCGAATCCAACCAGTTCGGCACCGACGAATTCATCGCCTACTGCCGCGCCGCCGGCACTGAGCCCTACATCTGCTTTAACATGGGCACCGGCACCATGGACGAAGCGCAGGCCTGGCTCGAATACTGCAATGGCGCCGGCGAGACCGCCTCGTCGCAACTCCGCATCAAGAACGGGCACGAAGCGCCGTACGGCGTGAAATACTGGGGCCTCGGCAACGAGGTGTACGGCCCGTGGCAGGTCGGCTACAAGAGCGCCGCTCAGTACGCCGAACAGGCGCGCGAGTACGCGAAGTTCGCCCGCTGGACCGACCGCGATATCCGGCTCATCGCCTGTGGCGGCGGCGACCCGGAGTGGGACTGGGAGGTCCTCAAAACCGCGGGCCACTTCATCGACTACATCTCCTACCACGACTACTTCCGCCCCGACCCCGCTGGCGATCCGTACGAGTCGCTCGTCGCGCGTGGCCAGACCGGCGAGCGCTACCTCCGCGACCTCTGGGGCCTCATCGAAGCCGCGCGCCACCGCTACAACATCCGCCGCCCTATCCACGTCTGCGTCGATGAGTGGAATGTCTTCTACCGCCGCAACGACTTCGCAACATACGGCACGCTGCACGAAGAGCAGTACGACCTCGCCGACGCGCTCTGCGTCGCCTCCTATCTCAATACGCTCATTCGCAACGCCCATGCCGTCACCATGGCGAACATGGCCCAGCTCGTGAACGTCATCGCTCCCATCTTCACCTCCCCGGAAGGCCTCTTTCTCCAGACGATCTTCTACCCGCTCCTCATGCACGCCGAACACCGCGGCACCATTGCGCTGGACGCGCACGGCGAGTCCGACGCATTCGCCGCGCTGGGCCAGGACGTGAACTACGTCGACACCGCGGCTTCCTACGACGACGCCACCGGCACCGCATACATCCACGCCGTCAATCTCCACCGCGATCAGGCCGCAACGCTCCGCGTCGCCGGCGACGTCGCCGCGCCGGATACCGGCGTGTCGGTCTGGCAGATCAACGGCGCCTCGCCCGGCGCGACGAACTCCTTCGAGCACCCGGACGCGGTCACGCTCACCCAGCACACGCAGCGCGATGCCCGCACGATCGAACTCGCACC
>JBBTPG010000173.1:0-6270 GCA_038066315.1 Chloroflexota bacterium
ATCGCGTACTCTGCGCGTACGATGAGCCTGGAGGCCGTCTTCCTCTCGACGGTCATCCTCATCTCGCAGAACCGTCAGACGCGAAGCGGCGTTTAGGGCGATCGCCCGCCGCGCCTCAGGGATTCGCCTACGTGCCAGCCTGCATGGGCTTCCGATACACGACGGAAAGCCTCATGCAGGGAGTGCGCTATGGCTGTATGCAACGTCCACTACCGTAAGACCTCGTGGTTTGAGCGGAACGCGCCGGCGATGCTGACGGGCGTCGCGTTCATGGCGATCATCGCGCTGGCGGCGGTGCTGCGCTTCTGGCAGCTCGGCATCCGCACCTTCACCAGCGACGAAGGGCTGTACTCGCTGATGGCGCGCCAGTTCGCGCGCGGCGGCGGATACGAGCACGTGCCGGAGCTGCACGGCCCGCTGCAGATCCTGGCGGCGGCCGGCGTGTTCAAGGCGTTCGGCGAGGGCGACGTCACCGCGCGCGTGATGCCCGCGGTCTTCGGCGTGCTGCTCGCGGCGCTGCCGTTCCTCTTCCGGCGCCACATCGGCAGGCCGGGCGCGATCGCGGCGGCGCTGCTGCTCGCCGTCTCGCCGTCGATGGTGTACTACAGCCGCTTCGCCGGACCGGACATCTACCTGGCGTTCTTCACGCTGGCGACGGCGATGATCATCTGGCGATACCTGGCCGCGCCGAGCCGCGCGTGGCTGTACCTGATGGCCGCGACGCTGGCGTTCGCCGTGACCTCAACCGAGATGGCGCTGCTCGTCGTGCCGGTCTTCGCGCTGTACCTGAACTATCGCGTCGCGCGCGCCTTCGTGGCGCAGGCGGGCGAGCCGCGCATCGATGCGACGCAGCCGGCGACGCACTACGAGCGGCTGCGCGTCGCGCGCGACGCGACCGTTCGGGAGATCCGGCTCGCGTACAAGAAGCTCATCGACCGGACGGAGTCGCGCACGGAGCGTGAGGCGTTCGCGGACTCGTACCACGTGTTGACCACCGCGAACCGCCGCGAGGCGTACGATCGCAAGCTGGCGCTGCGGGCGCGCGTCACCGCCGAACAGGACCCCGTGCCGGCGCCGGGTATGGGCACGAAGGCAACGCTCGCCGCCACCGCGTGGCTGATCGCCGCGCTGTGGCCGTTCGCCGGCTTCGTGCGACGGCGCATGAACCTCACGTCGCTTCCCGATGCGGCGCACCCGCTGCTGGCGATGGCGCTGCTGACGCTGCCGTTCTACGGCCCGCTGGTCGAGAAGCTGTCGATCATCGGCGACCGCGGCTTCGACGGGCAGCGACAGATCATCGTGCTGGGCGGCACGAACATCAACCCCGGCGGCGAGCTGCCGGTGATGTTCGCGACGCTGGGCGTGCTCTTCGCCGTGACGGCCGTGCTGGGCTTCGCGTGGAAGTGGCACGCGTGGGTGATCTGCTGGGCCGTGTTCTACGGCATCGTGGTGACGATGTTTACGGGCTTCTTCTCGCACCGCGGGGGCGTCTGGTCGGGGATCTGGGGCTCGCTGGACTACACCTGGCGGCCGGAGGCGCACCACGCCAACGGCCCGGTCTACTACTACGGCATGATGCTGCCGGCGTACGAGTTCCTGCCGCTCGCCGCGGCGGCGCTCGGCGGACTCGCGTTGCTGCTTGCCGGCGGCTGGCGCAATCGCCTGACGATGCTCGCGGCGGCGCTCGCGATCGCGGCCGTCACCGTCGCGCCGTCGTGGGTGACGGGCGTCGACGAGCATCGCGTGCTGTTCGCCGCGATCATCGCAGGCATCGCGATGCTGGCGCTGCGCGTGCCCGATCTGACGAAGTTTTTCGCTTTCTGGACGATCGCGGCGCTCGGGGCGTTCACGATGATCGGGCGCAAGGACCCGTGGCTGACGATCCACGTCGCGCTGCCGATGATCATGCTCGCGGCAAACCTAGTGAACGACGCAGTCGTCGCGTTCGAGCTGCCGGAGATCACGGTGCCGCGCTTCCGCGTGTACGCGCCGCGGCGGCTGGCGCAAGGGCTCATCGCTGCCGCGTTCGCGGTGCTGGCGGTGTTCACGCTGCGCACGGGCATCCTGGCGGGGTGGGGGCACGGCTCCGTGCCGCAACTCGCAGGCGCGCTCGCGCTGCGCGATCACGGCGACACGCCGATCGAGCTGTTCGCGACGCAGCAGAACGCGCCGGACGTGCGCGAGCTGGCCGCGGCGATCGGCACGGCAGCCGCCGCATCGGGCCAGGGCAAGAGCATCCCGATCGCCATCGACTCGTCGTACCAGTTCAGCGAGGGGTGGGACTGGTACCTGCGCGACTACACGGGCATTACGCTGGCCGACATGCGCAAGAGCTACGACGCGCCATCGGGCGCCATCGTGCTCGTGGACAGCCGCAACCGGTTCAACGTGCGCGGGGACGACACGTCGCTGGCCGTGACGTTTACGAACCGGTGGAGCTTTCCGGGACGCTACGAGCGCCTGTCGAAGGAGACCATCGCGTCGCGGCTGGTGAGCGCGGACGCCTGGGCGGACTGGTACGGCTACTTGCGCGACCGCACGCAGATCGGCATCCCTGCCTACACCGAGGGCGTCGTGTACTTCCCGCGCGAGCTGAGCGCATCGGTGCGGCTCGCGCGCCAGTCCGACGTGCTGAGCGCAAACATCGGACCGCGCGTCACGCCGGCGAACCCGCCGGCGGCTCCGCTGGACACGAGGCGAGCGCCGGCCGGCGCAGGGGCCGCGGCGATTCGTGTGACGTGGTGATGTCCCGGCACGTCACGGACTGAGCCCCGCCCGGCGGTCAGGGACAGTCGTTGACCTGCCTGACGAAGACGCTGGTCACGAGGTTCAGGTCGAGGATCGTGATCGCACCGTCGCCGTCCTGGTCGAGCTCCGGGGGTGCGGGCGGAATCTTCTCCCCGTAGTGCGACGACACCTTCGTGATGTCGAAGATGGAGACGGTGCCATCGCCATCGATGTCGGCCCGCGCGATGGTGCACGGTCCTGAGGGGGTTTTCCGGGCAACAGGCCTGGCCGTCGTCGCCGCGCCGCCATCGCCGCCACCACCGCAGGCCGCCGCAACCGCGAGCAACAGGACGGCGATTCCCGCGACGGCGCTACGGCGCAGCGTCATGAAGGTTCGGTCTGCGATGATGTTGGACCCTCCCGTAACGCCGCGCTCCGCGGAGTCACCGGACATTGACGGCCGCCAGGCCGGGGCAACGCGTGCGACGCCACGCGTCAACGACACGGCAGCATACCGCTTGACGGCGCACGGGCACGCCGGGATACTGCCTCATCCGCCACTCCAGATTCTTGTACCGACGGCGATAATCTAACGTATGATCCGACGACACGGCATCCCGCTTCTCCTCCTCGCCGCCACCTTGACGACGCTTGCGGCGTGCGGCGGCGGCTCCAAGACCGCGACGCCAGGCGCCGACACGCCCCAGGCGGCGCGATCGGCCAAGCCCGGCACGACGCCCGGCGCCGGCACGGCCGGACAGACACCGGGCGCCGCGCAATCAAGCCAGGCGCCGGGCAGCACACCGGCGGCCGGCACCGCGCCGTCCGGGACGGCTGGCCCCGGCGGCGGCGCCAGCGTGGAGCCGGGCGGCAGCCCGGTGCCGGGCGCGGCCTTGACAGTTGCGCCGTTCCCCGACGTGACGGTGAACGCCGAGGGCACGGCGACCAACTCCCAGGGCACGCCCGTGACGCTGCCGACGGCGGGGCCCGCGCCGGACGGCGGCCCAGCGGCTACGGTCACGCCGCAGCCGGTGGTGCAGGGAACGGCCGGCGTGCGCATCTCGATCGAGGCGCCGGCCGAAGCGTCCGACGACTTCTCGGTTGACGTGAGAGTGGACGACGTAGTGACGCCATACGTGACGTTCAATGTGTATGTGACGTTCGACCCCGCAGTCGTCGAAGCCACGAACATCAGGCCGGGGACCGCGCTCGCTCAGACGCCTGAGACGATGCTCTGCGCGAAGGCGCCCGCCGTCGCCGGCGCGGCCGGCATCGGCTGCACGATCCTCGAACAGCCTTCGGCCGCCACAAACGGTGTGCTCGCGACCATCAAGTTCCGTCGCGTGGGCGCGGGAACGGCGCAACTGCATTTGCGCACGGTCGCCGAAGGCGCCGCTTCGACGGGCACATACATCGTGACGCCGCAAGCCGGAGCGGGCCCGCTGCCGGACATCGTCCGCCTGAGCGACGCCACGGTGACGGTGTCGTAAGGCTCGCCAACCGCCTGGCGATCAGAGACAAGCCGCATGCTTTGGTATATTGCGACCGCCGCGGGCACTGACCGCCGCGGCACCGGATCGCTTCCCACGCGGCCACGGAGGGCGGACTCTTGTACCAGGATCTGAGCGTTTTTACCGGCAACGCACACCCGGCGCTCGCCAACGCCATTTGCGGATCGCTGGAAATGCCGCTGGGCCAGTGCGAAGTATTCGAGTTCTCGAACGAGAACATCTTCGTCCGGATTCTCGAAAACGTCCGCTCCAAGGATGCTTTCATCGTCCAGCCGCTCTCCTCGCCGGTCAGCCGCAGCGTCATGGAGCTGCTGATCATGATCGATGCGTTCAAGCGCGCATCGGCCGGGCGCATCACCGCCGTGCTGCCGTACTACGGCTACGGCCGCAGCGACAAGAAGGACCAGCCGCGCGTGCCGATCACGGCGCGACTGCTCGCCAACCTCATCGAGACGGCGGGCGCCGACCGCGTGCTCACTGTGGACCTGCACGCCGGCCAGATCCAGGGCTTCTTCAACATCCCGGTCGATGAGCTGACGGCGCTCTACATCCTCAGCCGCTACTTCAAGGAGCGCGACCTCTCGGAGGTCACGGTGCTGGCGTCCGACGTCGGCGACGCGAAGCGGGCGCGGAACATCGCGCGACAGCTCAACACGCCGCTCGCCGTCGTCGACAAGGAGCGCATCGGCAACGGCGAGGAGGTTTCGGCGAACGCGCTCATCGGCGACGTGGCGGGCCGGCACGTGATCATCCCGGACGACGAGATCCTCACGGGCGGGACGATCCTGGCCGCGGCCCGGCTCGCGATGGAGCGCGGCGCCAAGAGTGTCACGGCCGCCTGTGTCCACCCCATCCTCTCCGACCGCGCGGTCGAGAAGATCTGCGGCAGTGAGATCCAGGAGCTGGTGGTCACCGACACGATCCCGCTGTCGCCGCAGAAGCAGCACGAGAAGATCACCGTGCTGAGCGTCGCACCGATGCTGGGCGAAGCGATCACGCGCATCCACACGGGCCAGTCGGTCGGCGCGCTCTTCCAGTAAGTGGTACCGAACAGCGCTACCGCGGCATCCGGACTGCGAACGTACTACTACGATCCCGAAGGCAGCCTCCACGTCGACCTCTCGCTCGACGAGATCCGCGCCGCGCGCGATGAACCACACGGATTGCTCTGGGCGGACGTCAGCGCCGACGGCCGCGAGGAGGGCGAGCGCGTCCTCCGCGACATCTTCGACTTCCACCCGCTGACCATCGACGACTGCTACAACACGCTCATCGACCCACCAAAGGTGGACGACTACGGCCGGTATCTCTTCGTCATCGTCCACGACGTGCACTACGACGAGCGGACGCACGTCCTCACGACGCGCGAGTTGAACGTATACATCGGTACGAACTACGTCGTGTCGGTGCACCGCGCGCCCGTACACGCCGTCGACGATGTGTGCCGTCGCGCGGAAGCGCATTCGCTTGTGCTGCAGAGCGGCGCCGCGTTCCTGGCGCACGCGCTCATCGACGTCGTGGTCGACGACTTCCACCCGGTCGTGGAGCAGTTCGACGACGAGGTGGCCGAACTCGAAGAGCGCGTGCTGGACGATCCGCGGCGCGAGACGCTGGAGGCGGTCTTGCGGCTGAAGCGCAACGCACAGCGCCTCAAGCGCTCCATCCTGCCGCAGCGCGACGTGATGAACCGCTTCTCGCGCAACGAGTATCCGCACCTGGTGCAGCCGCACGCGATCATGTACTTTCGCGACATCTACGACCACACCGTGCGCGTCGAGGAGATGATCGACTCGGTGCGCGACCTTGGCGACAGCGCGCTCAGCACCTACCTGTCGTCGGTGAACAACCGGATCAACGAAGTGATGAAGGCGCTGGCCGTCGTCGCCGTGGTCTTCCTGCCGCTGACGCTCATCGCCAGCATCTACGGCACGAATTTCCACAGGACGTTCCCCGAGTACGACTGGGCGCCCGGATTCGCCGGTATGATCGCCAGCATGCTCGTGACGATGGCGGCCCTGTTCGGTTATTTCCG
>JBBTPG010000174.1:0-10921 GCA_038066315.1 Chloroflexota bacterium
CTCGACGTCATCCATTTTGCGCGCAAGCAGCCGGTTCGCCATCTGGCGCTGGACGATGCTGTACAGGCCGGCGCTGCCGCAACAACGGTCGGGCGCGGCCAACTCGCGCAGCTCGAGGCGCGGGATCGCGGCCATGACACGCCGGGGCGCGGCCGTCACCTTCTGCGCGTGCACAAGGTGACAGGAGTCTTGATACGTGACCGCGGCCGCAACCGCGCCCAACCGGCCGAGGTCGTGGCCGGCGACGAACTCCAGCACGTCCTTCGTCATCGCAACGAACTGGCGAGCGCGGTCGCGGTACGCCGCGTCGCTTGCCAGCAGGTGATCGTACTCCTTCATCGTCGAGCCGCAGCCGGCGGAGTTGACGATGACGGCCTCGACGCCCGCGTCGAGGAACGCGTCGATATTCCGCCGCGCCAGGTCGCGGGCGAAGGCGCGGTCGCCGCCGTGCATGCTGAGCGCGCCGCAGCACGTTTGCTCTTCCGGAAAGACCACGCGATAACCGAGGCGATTGAGCACGCGCACGGTCGCGGCGTGCGTCCGCGGATAGATGTGCGGCATGACGCAGCCGGTGAGCATCGCCACACTCTTCGTCAGCCCCGGAAGCTGTTGCGGCGGCGTGAATGGCGCGGCCGGAACTTCAGGCAGCGCTTGTTCGGCGAGATGGAGATCTGAAGAGACGCGGGACAGCACGCCGGTGCGACGGATCAGCGAGCGGAGCGGCGAGCGTTGGTACAGGCGCAAGCCCTGCATGAGAGCGCCCAGGCGACGCTGATGCGGCAGCACCTGACGCATCGCCGCGATGCGCAGCGCCCAGGCAGCCGGCCGCGCACCGCTCTCTACGGCGGTCGCTCGACCCTCCTCCATGATCCGCCCGAACGCGACGCCCGACGGGCAGGCTGTTTCGCACGCGCGGCATTGCAGACAGAGGTCAAGGTGGCCGAGAAGCGCCGGTGTGGCCTGCGCCCGACCCGACGTCATGGCGTCGATAAGGGCGATGCGGCCGCGCGGCGAATCGGTCTCCATGCCGAGTTCCAGGTAGGTGGGGCAGGCCTGCAGGCAGAACCCGCAGTGCACGCAGCGTGCGATATCCTGCTGCAACGCGGTCGCCCTGGAAATCGATTCATCAGCGCCGGGCGCCATTACAGCCTCCCCACGAATCGACCCGGCGAGAGGATGCGGCGCGGGTCGAACTCCTCCTTCAACCGCTTCATGATCGCGAAGTCAGGGCGCAATGGCCCGAACACGTCGATGTCGTGCTTCAACACCGGCGGCGCGGCTTCGACGACCACCCCCCCGCCGTACCGTGACGCGACGTCGCGCGCGGCATCGACGAGCGCACCCGCACGGGCCTCGCGCGTCGGCTTGAGGTTCGCTCGGATGACACCGGCGGTGAGCGTCGCCGAGAGTCTGGCGCCGGCGCCCGCGAAGCGGCGGTCCAACACCTGCATCGCCTCGCCGACGCTTGACGGCAGGACGCTCACGTGCAGCGAAAGCACGCCGGGACGGAATGCGACATCCCACGCCGACCAGACCGCGGGAGTATCCCGCTCGTCGACCTTCGTTCCGAGCGCAGCACTCGCGGCATCGAGCTCTCTCCTGGTCCGCGTGACGGTTCCCGGTTCGCCCGCCACGCGAACGATGACCGACCATGCTTCGTTGCCCAGCACCGCGTTGGCAGCGGGCGGGGAGAGGACCTCGGCCGCGCGGAGCGCGAGTCCGGCGTCGTGCGCAGCCAGGACGAGATCCGACGCCTGCGCCGCGGAGCGGCACGTCAGCGCCAGCGTGACTTCCGAGCGTGGCAGCGGCGAGACCTTCAGCGTCGCCTCCGCGATGATGCCCAGCGTGCCGAGCGACCCAACGTAGAGCTTGTGCATGTCGTAGCCCGCCACGTTCTTCACCACGCGGCCGCCCGACTTGCTCATCGATCCATCGGCGTGGACGATGTGCACGCCGATGAGCCAGTCCCGAGCCGTGCCGTAGGCGTGCCGCAGCGGGCCCTGTGCGTTCGCGGACAGGATGCCGCCGATGGTCGCCGCGGCGTCGCACGGAGGGTCGAGCGGCACGAATTGGCCGTGTTCCGCGAGTCTCGCCTGCAGATCGGCGAGCCGTACGCCAGGTTCGACGGTCACCGTCAGATCGGCAGACTCGTGGGCGATGATGTGGTCGAGGCGCGTGAGAGACAGCGCCACGTCGTACGACTCCGGTACGTTGCCGGCGCTCTTGTGCGCGCCGCCGCCGAGGGGCACGACCGTCACGCCCGCTGTATACGCTTCCGATAGCACCTGCTGAAGCTGTTCTGCCGTGGACGGCTCGACGACCACTTCAGGCACGCACCCATCGACTTCGTAGTGCCCGGCGTCGCCCGGCCGAATCTGCGCAGCATCGGTTATTTTGCTAACCACAGCGCGAAACTCGTCTACTCGCGTGGCCGCGGTCCTGCTAGACATAGATGTCCGCTCCAAGGGCTGCGGCCGTTCGCTGTATCCGGGCCTGGCTGACCTCGCCGCAGCCTTTATGCGTCGGGAACGCCTTGCACGGGTTGTAGCGCTCGCCAGCCTTGAACGCCGGCTTGAGATGCGACATAACGGCCAGATCGGCAGCGCTGAAGATCCATCCGATGAAATCACGTTTTTCGAGTCCCACGCCGTGCTCTCCGGTGATGCTGCCGCCCGCATCGACGCAGGCACGCATGATCTCCGTCCCGGCGTCGAGCACGCGGCCGGTCGCACCGGGGTCGCGCTCGTCGAACAACAGGTTCGGGTGGAGGTTGCCGTCGCCGGCGTGGAAGACGTTGGCGACGGCAAGGCCGTACCGCTCGGCGATGGCGTACGTCTGGCGCAGCACGTCCACGAGCTTCGTGCGAGGCACCACGCCGTCGAGCACGTAGTAGTTGGGGTAGAGGCGGCCGAGCGCGCTGATCGACGTCTTGCGCGCCGCCCACAGACGCTCGCGGTCGGGTTGAGCGACGGCAAGGCGTACCTCGCGCGCCTTATTGTCGCGACAGATGCGGTCGATCGCCTCCGCTTGCTCCACCGTGCTCTCTTCCAGTCCATCGACCTCGATCAGCAGCACCGCCTCGGCGTCGAGCGGGAAGCCCGCACGGATCACCGGTTCGACGGCGGCGATGATGTTTCGGTCCATCATCTCGAGCGCAGACGGCAGCATGCCGGCGGCGATGATCGCGGAGACGGCGTTGCTGGCATCGTCGACCGCGTCGAAGATCGCGAGCAGCGTCCGTGTCGACTCCGGCAGGCGCATCAGGCGCACGACGATCTTTGTGGCAATGGCGAGCGTGCCCTCGGATCCGACGAATGCGCCCGTCAGGTCGTATCCCGGCACGTCACGCGTGCGGCCGCCGATCCAGACGACCTCACCATCGGCGAGTACGAGCTCGACGCCGAGGACGTGGTTCGTCGTGGCGCCGTACGCGAGGCAGTGCGGGCCGCCGGCGTTTTCGGCGACGTTGCCGCCGATCGTGCATGCGCGCTGGCTCGACGGGTCCGGCGCGTAATACAGGCCGTATTCGGCAACGGCGCGGCTGAGGTCAAGGTTCACAACTCCGGGCTCGACGACGGCCAGCCGGTTCACGGGATCGATCTCCAGCACCCGCTTCATGCGCGTCAGCGCGACGACGACGCCACCGACAGCCGCGACGGCGCCGCCGCTCAGGCCGGTGCCGGCGCCCCGAGGGATCACCGGCACGTCGAACTGATGCGCGACGCGCACGGCGGCTGACACATGTTCGGTTGTCTCGGGGAAGACGACAGCCTGTGGCATGCCGCGCTCCATCGTGCCGTCGAACTCATAGGCGATGAGCTCTTCGGGCGTGGAGATGACGCGCTCGCGTCCCAGGACGCGCTCCAACTCGCGCACGACCTGCCGCATCACGGCTTCAGCCGGCCGCGCATCCGCCTCGGGTTGAGTAGTCGCCGACATCGCTCCGCCTTCATGAGGGTTGCCGCCATTATAGGCGCGCGCGCTGCGGCGAGATAGCGCAGAAATCGAACGAGCCGTGCGGAACAGGCGCAGTTCCCGGCCACCCGAAGGCGCACCTATCTTGACGCACAGCCGCCGCGTATCATCGTGGCGGGAACTCCGAGAGCACGCATCATGACGCCCCTTGTGGGGGCGAGTTCGCGTTGGAGGAATGATGAAACTTGGGTTGTCTGCCGGATACTGGGGCAGCGGGCCGCCGCCGGGCGCGGAAGAGAGCATCGCCGCCGCTGAGAGCCTGGGTTTCGATTCGATGTGGACCGCCGAAGCCTACGGCTCGGACTGCTTCACGCCCCTGGCGTGGTGGGGCGCGAAGACGAAGAAGCTCCGGCTCGGTACGTCGATCGCGCAGCTCTCAGCACGGACACCTGCGGCGGCGGCGATGGCGGCGATGACGCTGGATCATCTCTCAGGCGGCCGGTTCATCCTCGGGCTGGGTGCGTCGGGCCCGCAGGTCGTCGAGGGTTGGTACGGCCAGCCGTATCCGCGGCCGCTGGAGCGCACGCGCGAGTACATCGAGATCGTGCGGCGCATCATGGCGCGCGAGAAGCCGGTGGAGTTCTCGGGGCACCACTACCAGATGCCTTACGCGGGCGGGACGGGCCTCGGCAAGCCGCTGAAGTCGACGATCCACCCGTTGCGCACGGACATCCCGATCTTCCTGGCGGCTGAAGGGCCGAAGAACGTCGCGATGGCTGCTGAAATCGCCGACGGCTGGCTGCCGCTCTTCTTCTCGCCGAAGAGCGACACGTTCTACCGCGACGCGCTCGCTGAAGGCTTCGCGCGGCCGGGCGCGCGGCGCACGGCGGAGAGTTTCGAGGTTGCGGCGATGGTGCCGGTCATCGTCAACAGCGACATCGAGGCGGCCGCCGATATGGTGCGGCCGATGCTGGCGCTGTACGTGGGCGGCATGGGTGCGCGCGGCGCGAACTTCCACTTCGAGGTGCTGGCGCGGCTGGGCTACGAAGAGACCTGCATCCGCGTGCAGGATCTGTACTTGAGCGGCAAGAAGCGCGAGGCGATGGCCGCGATCCCGACGTCGATGGTCGAGGATACGGCGCTGATCGGTCCCATCGAGAAGATCCGCGACGATCTGGCTGCCTGGAACACAACGGCGCTGACGACGATGCTCGTTGGCGGGCCGCCGCCGTTGCTCGAGGTCATCGCGAAGGCAGTGGCGGGGTGACGAGATGAAGTTGGGCTTCGCAGCGGGATACTGGAGCAGCGGGCCGCCGCCAGGCATAAGCGAGAGCATCGCCGCAGCGGAGAGCCTTGGCTTCGAATCGTTGTGGACGGCGGAGGCCTATGGCTCCGACTGCTTCACGCCGCTAGCGTGGTGGGGCGCGAAGACGTCGACGATCAAACTCGGGACGTCGATCACGCAGCTATCGGCGCGCACGCCGGCGGCGACGGCAATGGCGGCGATGACGCTCGACCACCTTTCAGACGGGCGAATGATCCTCGGCCTGGGCGCGTCAGGGCCGCAGGTGGTCGAGGGGTGGTATGGGCAGCCGTATCCGCGCCCGCTGGAGCGCACGCGTGAGTACGTGCAGATCCTGCGTCTGATCTTCGCGCGCGAGAAGCCCGTCGAGTTCTCGGGGCACCACTACAAGCTGCCGTATCCCGGCGGCACAGGGCTCGGCAAGCCATTGAAGTCGACGATCCATCCGTTGCGCACCGACATCCCGATCTACCTTGGCGCCGAGGGGCCGAAGAACGTCGCGATGGCCGCGGAGATCGGCGACGGCTGGCTGCCCATCTTCTTCTCGCCGAAGAGCGACAAGTTCTACCGCGCGGCGCTCGCCGAGGGCTTCGCGCGGCCGGGCGCACGCCACACGGCCGAGACGTTCGAGTGTCCTGCGAGCCTCCCGATCATCGTCGATGACGACGTGGAGGCCGCGGCGGATCGTGTGCGGCCGACGCTCGCGCTCTACATCGGCGGCATGGGCGCGCGGACGATGAACTTCCATTTCGAGGTCTTCGCGCGCATGGGCTACGAGGAGACGTGCATCCGCGTGCAGGACCTGTACCTGAACGGCGACAAGCGCGGCGCCATCGCAGCGATCCCGACGTCGCTCGTTGAGGACACGGCGCTCATTGGCCCGCTCGACAAGATCCGCGATGACCTGGCGAAATGGAGAGAGACGCTCGTCACGACGCTGCTGATCGGCGGCCCTCCGTCGTTCCTGGAGATGGCCGCCAACGTGCTCACGTAGCGCGGTCGGGGCGCTCGCGCACGATGCCTTCCTCCATCCATCTGTCGATGCGCAGCGCCATTGTGAGGCGCGGTTTCCAGTCGACGCTGGCGTACTGCGGGAACTTGGCACGGATCCGGCCCCATGCGGCTTCCCGCTCGGCGCCCGTCACCGGCTCGGCGGTGCATCGGAGCAGCACTTTACGGAGCCTGGTCCAGTCGTCGTCATATTCGTCGATCAGCACGGTGACGCGACGTTCGACAGCAAGAGCCAGCGCGGTGAGCGAACGCTCGCCGAGGTCGACAAACACCGTGCGGTCGCCGTCGAACACCGGGCAGACAGGGATGACGTGCGGCTCGCCACTCGGCCGCACGGTCGCGATGCGGCAGACACGGGCCGCGGCGATGAAGTCGATGACGGACTGGGGGATCGGGCGCACGCCGGCCTACGCCAGGTGCGGCGCGACGTGCTTGAACAGGTCGCGGATGCTGACGACGGCCGTGGGCGTGCCGTTCTGCAGCAACGGGATGTGACGGAAGCCGCCGACGGACATCTTGTTGATCGCGACGGCGATGTCATCGTCATCGCGCAGGAACACCGGGTCAGCCGTCATGATCTCGCCGCACGACACGGCGTTCAGGTCCTCGGCCGGCCCGGCCACCTTGTGGAGGATGTCCCACGGTGTAATGATGCCGGCGAGGCGCGCGCCGTTCATCACCAACACGCAGTCGGTGTCGGAGTTCTGCATGAGCCGGACGGCGAGCGCGACCGGATCCGAAGTTGCCACGCGCACGGGCGACTGCGCTGGGATCTCAGACAAACGCTCGGAGATGAAGTCCGGGGCGCGCGTCGCCTTGCCGGACACCCCTTTCCCCAGATTGTAGAGATCCTGCCCGCAGTTTGCGCACGTGTCGGCGCCCTGGATGTTGTCGGTCTTGCATTCGGGACAGATCACGTCAGTGCTCTCCGCTACTCAACCGTCCAGGTGTCGCCTTCGATCAAGATCGATCGCAGATCTCCTTCGCCCTCCGTGGCGATCGCGAGGTCGATCTGCTGTGTCATCAGCTCATCGTACGTCGGCCGGCGCACCGCGCGGATCACGCCGACGGGCACCGGGTATTCGGGGTAATCCATCCGGCTCAGCAAGAAGGCGATCGACGGGTCCTCGCGAGTCTCATCGTGGACCAGGAGGTCGGACTCCGTCATGCCGTTACCCAGTTGGACGACCTCCATCTTCATGGCGCTGATGCGGAGGCCCTTGTCGCGTTCCTTCCCGAAGATCATCGGCTTACCGTGCTCCAGGAAGATCATGCGGTCCGCGCGCACTTCCTTCGCCGTGAAGTCCTTGAACGCACCGTCGTTGAAGATGTTGCAGTTCTGGTAGACCTCGACGAACGATGTCCCGCGGTGCTGGTGCGCGCGCTCGAGGATCGAGGCAAGGTGGTGGGTGTCGCTGTCGAGCGACCGCGCGACGAACGTCGCCTCAGCGCCGATGGCGACGCTGAGCGGGTGGAGCGGCGCGTCGATCGTGCCGTACGGCGATGACTTCGTGCGCTTGCCCAGTTCGGACGTCGGCGAGTACTGGCCCTTCGTCAGGCCGTAGATCTCGTTGTTGTGCAGGATGATCTGGATGTCCATGTTGCGCCGCAGCACGTGGAGGATGTGGTTGCCGCCGATACTCAGCGCATCGCCGTCGCCGGTGACGACCCACACGCTCAGATCGGGGCGTGACGCCTTGAGGCCGCTGGCGATCGTCGGCGCGCGGCCGTGGATGCTGTGGAAGCCGTACGTGTTCATGTAGTACGGCAGGCGGCTGGAGCAGCCGATGCCCGAGATGAAGACGATGTTCTCGCGCGGCACGCCCAGTTCAGGCATCACCTTCTGCATTTGGGCCAGGATCGAGTAGTCGCCGCAGCCGGGGCACCAGCGTACCTCCTGATCCGTCACGAAATCTTTGCGCGAAAGCCCCGGAGCCGAGCCCTCGCCGCGCATAGCTGTCACCATCTTGTTCCTCTGCCTAGCCGACCATCTCGGCGATCTTCGTCTCGATCTCCGCGATGGTGAACGGCCGACCGGATACCTTGTTCAGCCCGACGACGTCGACCAGGTACTTCGCCCGGAGGAGCAGCCGCATCTGGCCGAGATTCATCTCCGGCAAGAGCACCCGGTCGTAGCGCTTCATCAGGTCGCCGAGGTTGGCCGGCAACGGGTTGATGTAGCGGATGTGCGCCGACGACACGCGCTTTCCCTGTGCGCGGGCGCGTTGCACGGCCGTTGTGATGACACCGTACGTGCTGCCCCATCCGAGGACGAGCAAATCACCGGACTCATCGCCCATGACTTCGAGATCCGGCACGTCCTGCACCATGCGCTCGATCTTCTCGGCGCGGAGGTGCACCATCTTGTTGTGGTTCGCGGCCTCGTAGTTCACGTTGCCCGTGATGTCGGCCTTCTCGAGGCCGCCGATACGGTGTTCGAGCCCGGGCGTGCCCGGGATCGCCCACGGGCGCGCGAGCGTCCGCGGATCGCGGGCGTACGGCTGGAACGTCGCGGGATCGGACGCGAAGTGCGGATCCATCTTCGGGAGTGAATCGATGTCGGGAACGAGCCACGGCTCCGAGCCGTTTCCGAGGTAGCCGTCGGACAGGAAGATCACGGGCGTCCGGTACTTGATCGCGAATCGCCACGCCTCGATGGCCATGTAGAAGCAGTCGGAAGCCGTCGCCGGCGCGACGATGCCGACGGGCGACTCGCCGTTGCGTCCGAACATCGCCTGCAGCAAATCGGCCTGCTCAGTCTTCGTCGGCAGGCCCGTGCTCGGGCCTCCGCGTTGCACGTTCATGATCACGAGGGGCAGCTCGACCATGACGGCAAGACCGATGGCTTCGCTCTTCAGCGCCAGGCCCGGTCCGCTGGTGCCTGTGAGCCCGAGCGATCCGCCGAACGATGCGCCGATCGCGGCGCCGATCGCGGCGATCTCGTCCTCAGCCTGGAACGTCTTGACGCCGAATCGCTTGAAGCGCGCCAGCTCGTGCAGCACGTCGCTGGCGGGCGTAATCGGATAGCTGCCGTAGAACAGCGGACGGCCGGCGAGCTTTGAAGCCGTGAGCCAGCCGAGCGCCGTCGCCTCGTTACCGGTGATATTGCGATACAGACCCGGCTTCATCTTCGCCTTCGGCACGTGGTAGTGCGCGGCGAACATCTCCGTGGTCTCGCCGAAGAAGTAGCCGGACTTCAACGCGGTCTTGTTCCCCTCGGCGACCGCCGGGTTCTTGCCGAATTTCTCGTCGATCCAGTGCAGCGTCGTTTCGAGCGGCCGGCTGTACATCCAGAACATCAGTCCCAGCGCGAACATGTTCTTGCAGCGGTCGATCTGTGCCGCTGTCAGCCCGCTGTCTGTCAGTGCCCGCGACGTGAGGCTGGTCACCGGAACTTTGTACGTACGGTACGCGTTCAGGCTGCCGTCCTCGAGTGGATTCGCGGCATACGCCGCTTTCTTGAGGTTCGTCTCGTTGAACTCGTCCTCGTTCACGACGAGAATGCCGCCGCGCGGCAAGTCGGCGATGTTCGTCTTCAGCGCCGCCGGGTTCATGGCTACCAGCACGTCCGGCGCGTCGCCGGGAGTGTAGATGTGGTGGCTGGAGAAGCTGATCTGGAAGCCGCTGACGCCAGGGAGGGATCCTTGTGGCGCCCGGATTTCAGCGGGAATGTCGGGGAAGGTGGCGATGTCGTTGCCGACGACGGCGGAGGTGTTGGTGAACTGGGTACCGGCTAGCTGCATGCCGTCGCCGGAGTCGCCGGCGAACTTGATGGTTACCCGGTCCAGCTCTTGGAGCTCGGCGTGATCGGGCTGCTCCGATGCTCTCGTCAACGTCGTCACTATGCTCCCTCCGGCTCAGGGATCATCTGGTGAGGCCTTGGCGGCAGGTTGAGAAGCTGCGCCGGGAAGGCTTCCGCCAGGAAGTGGATGATGTCGATGGTACGCAGGACCGCGACTGCCAGCCCCGAGCCATCGACGATCGGGATGTTGCCCTCGCCGCCTTCGTTCATCATGCGAATCGCCGTCGCAATCGGATCCTTCGACGTCAGCGTCTCCGGAGCATGCGACATGTACGTATCGACATTCTCGTCGTACTTCACATCGCGGGCGACAATGCGCATCAACACTTCGCGCTCGCTCATGATGCCGACCGGGCGGCCGTTCTCGACCACGAGCACGTAGCCCCGGCCGTGCTTCTGCACGGCGGCGAGGGCTGCGCCTACGCTGGCGTCACGGCCGATGGAAACGGGGGAAGGAAGCCCGAGCGAGCTGATGGGGTCGGTTTGGAATATCTCTTCGACCACGTTCGCCTCTGCCGCGCCCTGTACGACGCGGCCGTCCGGCAGATTCAGAGCAGGCGCTCTTCTTGCAATTGTAACGCACGTTCGATCGGTCTACTAATCGGATTCGTCGATGCGTTCGATTGACGCGGCTACGCCAAAACCTGTACTTAGTAGCCAGCAACGGACTCGTACGCTCAGTATCGGACGTTGCCCCCTCACGGACAAGTGCTCAGACCAGTGAACAGATCTGCAGGAGGCGCGCAATGATCAAGGCGTACGTGCTCGTTGTGACCAATCCGGGCGAGACGAAGAACGTCGTCGCCGCTGCGAGGGCCATCAAGGGCGTGCAGGAGCTGCACGAGGTCATGGGGCCCTACGATATCGTGCTCGAGATCGAGGTCGAATCG
>JBBTPG010000175.1:0-2100 GCA_038066315.1 Chloroflexota bacterium
AGTCGATGGTGCCAGCCTTCACGCTCTGCGTGGAGAGGTCGTACGCGTAGTCCGTGGCGACGACCTGGACGGCGTTCTCCGACGCTTCGGAGAGGCTGATCTGTTCCGGCGTCGGCACACGCCTGGCCTCAGCGGTGAAGCAGGCGGCCGAGAGCAGCGCCGCCCCTGCGAGCAAGACTGCGAATTTCATCACCCCTGAGTATCGTCAGCGTGGCGCCGGGCCTGAGACCGCAGAGTCGGCGCCCGAAGCGAACGCCCTGCGCCGGCCCGTCCGCACCCCGAAATTAGGAGGATCGCCCGGCAGCCGTAAGGGATCGAGGGATAACGCGATGCGCTTGGATCCCGTGTGATGCGTGTGCGAAGGACGTCGTCCCCGTCGCCCACTAACTGCCAACTGCCAACTGCAAACTACAAACTACAAACCACGAACTACCAACTACGACTACACCACCGTCGGCGCCCGATACTCTCCCCACGCCTTACGCAGCTCGCCGCAGATCTCGCCCAGCGTCGCGTAGGCCCGCACCGCATCGAGGATCCCCGGCATCAGGTGTTCGTCGCCCCGCGCCGTCTCGCCCAGCGTCCGCAGCGCGGCCGCGGCCTTCGCCCCGTCGCGCGTCTCGCGCACGCGCCGCAGCCGCTCCATCTGCCCGCGCGACAGCTCCGTGTTGACGCGGAAGATCGTCGGCTCCGGCTCCTCGTCGCTGCGGAACTTGTTCACGCCCACGACGACCCGCTCGCCGGACTCGATCTCCTGCTGCTGCCGCACCGCCGCTTCCTGGATCTCCGTCTGCACGTAGCCCGATTCGATCGCCGCCACCGCGCCGCCCATGTCCTCGATGCGGTCGATGTACTCCTGCGCCTTCCGCTCGATCTCGTCGGTCAGCGACTCCACGTAGTACGACCCGCCGAACGGGTCCGCCGTGTCCGTCACGCCCGTCTCGTGCGCGATGATCTGCTGCGTCCGCAGCGCGATGCGCTGCGCTTCCGTCGTCGGGATCGCCAGCGCCTCGTCGTAGCACGACAGCGCCATCGACTGCACGCCGCCCAGCACCGACGCCATCGCCTGGATCGATGCCCGCACGACGTTGTTCTCGGGCTGCTGCGCTGTCAGCGTCGCACCGCCCGTCTGGATGTGCGTGCGCAGCTTCCACGAGTTCGGGTCCTTCGCGCCAAAGCGCTCGCGGAGCAACCGCGCCCACATCCGGCGCAGCGCCCGGTACTTCGCGATCTCCTCGAAGAAGTTGTTGTGCGTGTTGAAGATCCACGAGATCCGCGGCGCCACGTCGTCGATGTCGACGCCCGACCGCTGGCACGCCTCCATGTAGGCGATGGCGTTCGCGAACGCGAACCCGATCTCCTGCGCCGCCGTCGAACCCGCGTCGCGGATGTGGTAGCCGCTGACGCTGATGCTGTTGAACTTCGGCGCGTAGCGCGCACAGTACGTGATCAGGTCGGCCGCCAGCCGCAGCGACTCGCGCGGCGGGTAGATGTACGTCCCGCGCGCGACGTACTCCTTCAGCACGTCGTTCTGCGCCGTGCCCATGATGTCGCCCGCGGGCACACCCTGCTTCTCGGCCACCACCATGTACATCGCCACCAGCACCGCCGCCGGCGCGTTGATCGTCATCGACGTGCTCACCCGGTCCAGCGGGATACCGTCGAACATGTCCTCCATGTCCGCCAGCGAGTCGATGGCCACGCCCACCTGCCCCACTTCGGCGTCGGCGTTCGGGTCGTCGGAGTCCATGCCGATCTGCGTCGGCAGGTCGAACGCCACCGACAGCCCCGTCTGCCCCTGCCCCAGCAGGAACTTGAACCGTTCGTTTGACTCCTTCGCCGTCCCGAACCCGGCGTACTGGCGCATCGTCCACAGCCGGCCGCGATACATCGTCGGCTGCACGCCCCGCGTGTACGGATACTCGCCCGGGTAGCCCACGTCGCGCTCGTAGTCGACGTCCGCCGTGTCGAGCGGCGTGTACAGCCGCCGCGTCTCCGTCGACGTCGTCGCGAACTCCGCCTGCCGCTCGCCCCCGCGCTCCAGCGCCTTCTTGATCGCGGTGGACTCCCACCGCTCAAGCTCGGACGTGAGCCTGGCCG
>JBBTPG010000176.1:0-3349 GCA_038066315.1 Chloroflexota bacterium
TGCAACATCAACTCTCCGGGGCAGATCGTCATCGGCGGGACGAACGACGCGGTCGCCAGGGCGTGCGCGCTCGCGGTCGAGCGCGGTGCGAAGCGGGCGATCCCGCTGGATGTGGGCGGCGCGTTTCACACGTCGCTGATGCAGCCGGCGGTTGCGGCGATGGCGGAGGCGGTGGCAGCGGCCGGCATCCGGGCGCCGCGCGTGCCGGTGGTGACGAACGATACAGCCCTCCCGGCCACGGACGCCGCGGATATCGAGCGGGAACTGACCTATCAGCTCACGCACCCGGTACGATGGGTACAGTGCGTGGAGTACATGGCGGCGCAGGGCGTGACGACGTTCGTGGAGATCGGGCCAGGTCGCGTGCTGAGCGGGCTGATCAAGCGGATCGCATCGGGGGCACAGACGAAGAGCATCAACGGCGCGGGATCGCTTGCATGACACGACTGTTTGACCTGAGCGGGAAGGTGGCGCTCGTGACGGGCGGCTCGCGCGGCATCGGGAGGGCGATCTCGCTGGCGCTGGCGGCGCACGGCGCGAAGGTGGCCATCAACTACGCGTCGAACGCGGCGGCCGCCGAAGAGACGGCACGGACGATCGGCGGGGCGAGCGAGGCGATCACGCTTGCGGGCGATGTGAGCGATCCCGTCCTTGCCGCGGCGCTCGTCGGGGAGACGATCAAGGCGTTCGGCCGCATTGATATCCTTGTGAATAACGCGGGCGTGACGGCGGACGATCTGATCCTCCGCATGTCGGAGGCGGAGTGGGACAAGGTCATCGACACGAACCTCAAGGGGACGTTCAGCGTGACGAAGGCGGCGATCCGGCCGATGGTGCGACAGCGCTTTGGCCGCGTGATCAGCGTGAGCAGCGTTGCGGGCATCGTGGGGAATGCGGGCCAGGCGAATTACTCGGCCGCCAAGGCGGGGATGATCGGGTTCACAAAGGCGATCGCGAAGGAAGTCGCATCGCGCAACATCACGGCGAACGTGATCGCGCCGGGGTTCATCGATACGGAGATGACGAAGGACCTGACGGATGCGCAGCGCGGCGAAATCATGCGGATGGTGGCCGTGGGTCGCACGGGCAAGCCCGAGGACGTCGCGCCGGCGGCGGTGTTCCTCGCGTCGGATGAGGCGGCGTATGTCACGGGTCATGTGCTGACGGTGGACGGCGGACTGGTGATGTACTGATGGCCGCGAACCCCCGTCGCAAGGCGCGCGTCGCGGCGCTGCAGGCGCTGTACGAATCTGACACGTCGGGGCACGAGGCGCTGGCCTCGCTCGAGCGCCTGTGCGCAGAGGAATCGCTGACGGAGTCACAAGCCGCGTTCGCCCGGGAGCTTGTCGACGGGGTGATCGAGCAGCGAACGGCCATCGATGACGTGATCCGGCAGGCAGCGCCGCAATGGCCGGTCGAACAGCTAAGCGCCATCGACAGGAACATCCTGCGTCTTGCGATACGTGAGATCCTGATGAATAATGGGGCGCCCATCCGGGCGGCGATAAGTGAGGCCGTCGAACTTGCCAAGCGCTTCGGGAGCGACAACTCCGCGAAGTTCATCAACGGGGTGCTGGGCTCCATCAGCCTTTCACTTACACCAAGCAGCTAAGCTCGCCGGCTGGGCCGATCAAAGGGAGAGATACCAAGGTGGCAACTACGTTCGAACGGGTGCGCAAGATCATCGTTGACCAGCTCGGCGTCGAAGAGGATCAGGTAGTGCCGAGCGCGTCGTTCGTCGACGACCTGAACGCTGACTCGCTGGACCTCGTCGAGCTGATCATGTCGATGGAGGAAGAGTTCAGCAAAGACGGGAAGGCGCTGGAGATCTCTGACGAGGACGCGGAGAAGATCGCGACGGTGCAAGACGCGGTCGATTACCTCAAGGACCTGGGCGTTGAGGACGAGTAGGTCGAGTTTGTAGTTTGTAGTTCGTGGTTTGTAGTTCCTACAGCCGCTCTTTGGGCGGCTTTTCTGTCCCTCCGCGGCCTTGGGGCGCGATCAGCCCCCGTGCTCACCTGGCCGGAGTCCTTGTCTCTGATTGGGCAACCCTTTGGGACGACCTCCGGTACTCACGTACAATTTGGGTATGGAGTTTCTTGGGGTGGGTCCGGCGGAGCTGATCGTGATCCTGGTGGTCGCGCTGATCTTCGTGGGGCCGGAGCGGCTGCCGAAGCTGGCGGCGGACATCGCGCGGACGATCCGCGAGATCCGGAAGTACACAGGCAGCCTCGCGGCGGAGTTCAACGAAGTGATCCGGGACTTCGAAAAGGACACGGCGGGCGAGAAGAGCGCCTGGAAGGAGATCGGCGAGGGGCTGACGGACGCCGCGAAATCGGTCACCGGGGCCGTGCGGGATGCGCGCGCCGAGGCTCAGGGCACACCGGCAGCCGGGCCGCCGGCCGAGACGGCACCGCTTGCTGAACCATCGCCGGGCGAAACGAGCAACGGCGCCGACGAGGCACGGTGGATGGAGATCGCGTCCACTGCTCCTGGCGGACCGCCCACCGCGGAGGCATCGCCTCATGGGGCGCCCGCCGGTTCGCCGGCACCCGCCGTCCCAGCTGAAGACGCGCGATGACGACCGAGGCCCAGGCAGGAACCGTGCATGACGACGGCAAGGTGCTGACGATCATCGAGCACCTGCAGGAGCTGCGCACGCGCGTGATGTGGATCGCCATCGCGCTGGTCGTGGGCGTCGGCGTGTCTATCTGGCCGTTGACGAAGTACACGATTCGTTTCCTCGTCGAGCCGGCCCAGGACACGCGGGCGGACTTCAAGCTGCATCAGTTCCAACTGCTGGACTACTGGAGCACGTACTTCCGCGTGTCGCTGTTGCTGGGCATCGCGATCGCCATGCCGATGATCATGTACCAGGTGCTGGCGTTCGTGGCTCCCGGGCTGACGAAGAAGGAGCGGCGGTGGCTGTATCCGATCGTGGTCGGCGCATCGGTGATGTTCGTGCTGGGGATGGCGTTCGCGTACTACGCTGAGCTGCCGCCGGCGCTGAAGTTTCTGCTGGACCCGAAGAATAAGGACGTGGAGCCAACGATCGGCGTGCAGACCTACATCGACACGGTGACGCGGCTGCTGCTGATCACGGGGCTGGTGTTCGAGATGCCGTTCGTGATCATGGGGCTCGCGAAGATCGGCGTGGTGACGTCGAAGCGGCTGCTGGGGTGGTGGCGGTACGCCATCCTGATGTCGGTGCTGATTGCGGCGGTGGTGACGCCATCGATCGACCCTGTGACGCAGTTCGTGGTGGCGTTGCCCATCTTGGTGTTGTATTTCGTCGGGATCGGGCTGGCGAAGCTGGTCGAGGGGAACAGCTTCCTCGGGGCGCGGCGGG
>JBBTPG010000176.1:3449-9115 GCA_038066315.1 Chloroflexota bacterium
GCTGGTACTGTTGGGGCGGCGGGTTGTCGTGATATGATCCGGCGCGAGAGGTGGCGAGCAGACGAAGGCGCCAGGAACACGAGGCATTCTCTCCGTCCTCACGGGGGTCGCAGGGGGCGCCTTCAGTGGCCTGACGGGCGTGGGCGGCGGCGCCGTCATGGTGCCGATGCTGACGGGCTGGCTCAAGCTGAACCAGCATCGCGCTCACGGGACCTCGCTCGCCATCATCATGTTCGTCGCGATTTCGGGCGTCGCCGGCTACTGGCGCGCCGGGAATGTCGACTGGCGGCTCGTGCTGGCACTATCGCCCGGAGCTATCGCCGGGGCGTATGCGGGCGCGAGAGCGATGGTGAAGGTGCCTGCGCTGCAGCTCCGGCTGCTGTTCGGGATGTTCCTCCTCTTCGTCGCCTTTCGCCAGCTTGTGTGGCACGTATCGGCAGGCGCGCCCCAGGGTGGCGCAACGGGCCTGCTGATTGAGGCAGGGTTCGGGTTCGCCGGCGGGGTGCTCGCGGGCGTGCTCGGTGTGGGAGGAGGCGCGATCTTCGTCCCGGCGATCGTCATCTTCGGGCTGGCCGACGTCCCGGGCGGCGGCGATCCGCAGAAGATGGCGCAGGGTGTGTCGCTGGTCGTGATCGTGTGTACCGGCGCCATCGGTACGGCGACGAATTTGAGGCAGGAGACGATCGACATCGGCATCGCGAAGTGGGTGATCCCGCCGGCCGTGGCAGCGGCGTTCATCGCGTCGCTCGCGGCGAATGCGATCGATGCGGAGGCGCTGAAGCGCATCTACGGTCTGACGGCGCTCGCCCTGGGCGCGCAGACGATCTACACAAGCGTACGAGGGCTCCGTACCGGGCGGCCGGTGGAGTTAGAGACGATATGAGCATGGATGCCGACGTGACCGACAAGCGGAAGGTACTCGCGACCATCGCGAAGCAGGTGGCGTCCTGCAAGGCGTGCAGCCTGTGCAATACGCGTACGAACAGCGTGCCCGGCGAGGGCGCACCGGACGCCGAGATCATGTTCATCGGCGAAGGGCCGGGGTTCTATGAGGACCAGCAGGGGCGCCCGTTCGTTGGCGCGTCGGGCAAGTTCCTGGACGACCTGTTGCGGACGATCGGCCTCGACCGCAAGACGGTGTTCATCGCAAACGTCGTGAAGTGCCGGCCGCCGCAGAACCGCGACCCGCAGCCGGACGAGATCGCGGCATGCGGCAAGTATCTCGACGCGCAGATCGCGGCGATCGAGCCGAGGGTGATCGTGACGCTGGGGCGGCACTCGATGCAGCGCTACTTCCCTGGCGAAGCGATCAGCCGCATCCACGGACAGCCGCGGCGCAAGGACGACACGATCGTCGTGCCCATGTACCACCCGGCCGCGGCGCTGCACCAGGCGAGCCTGCGGAAGGTGATCGAGGCGGACTTCAGCCGACTGCCGGAGTTCTTGCGGAAGACGCTGGGCGGCGAGGCGATCACGGCGGCGCCGCCGGTGCCGGCTCACTTGCGCGCGGGCGCGGCTGCGAGCGCGCCGGTCGCAGCGCAGGCGCCTTCGAACGAACCGACGGAAGCGGAGCCGCAGCAGATGCGGCTTCTGTAAAGGAGAGTATGGCAGCAAACGCGCTACGCGTTATCCCGCTTGGCGGTCTCGGCGAGATCGGCAAGAACATGATGTTGTTCGAGTATGGCGACGATGTGATCGCCATCGACTGCGGGCTGATGTTCCCGACCGAGGACATGCTCGGCGTCGACCTGGTGATCCCCGATGTCAGCTACATCCTCGACAACCGCAAGAATCTCCGCGCGATCTTCATCACGCACGGCCACGAGGACCACACCGGAGCGCTGCCGTACATCCTGCGCCAGATCAACGTGCCGGTGTACTGCACGCCGCTGGCGCACGGGCTGATCAGCGTGAAGCTGAAGGAGGCGCGGCTGCTGCAGAGCACGGACCTGCGCGAGATCCGGCCGGGCGATTCGGTGGTCGAAGGGCCATTCACGGTCGAGCCGTTCCAGGTCGCGCACAGCATCCCCGACTCGGTGGGCTACGCGATCCGCACGCCGGTCGGCACGTGCATCCATACGGGCGACTTCAAGCTGGACCACACGCCGGTGATGGGGCAATCGACGGATCTGGCGCGGCTGGCACACCTGGGCGATGAGGGCGTGCTGCTGCTCTGCGCCGACTCGACGTATGCCGAAGTGCCGGGGTACACGCCTTCGGAGCAGATCGTCGGCGCGGCTATCTTCCAGATCACGGCGAAGGCGCGGGGCCGCGTGATCGTGACGACGTTCGCGTCGCTCATCGCACGCGTACAACTGGTGATCGACGCGGCGGAAGCGACGGGGCGGCGTGTGTTCATCACGGGCCGGAGCATGATCGACAACGTCAACATGGCGATCGAGCGCGGCTACCTGCGCGCGCCCGAAGGGATGCTGGTGAGCGTGCGGGAGTTGCCGAACATCGCGCACGAGAAGCTGGTGATCATCACGACGGGCAGCCAGGGCGAGCCGACGTCGGCGCTGACGCGCATGGCGAACCAGGACCACCCGCACGTGAAGATCGTGGAAGGCGACACGGTGATCCTGTCAGCGTCGGCGGTGCCAGGCAACGAGGCGCTGGTGCACCGGACGGTGGACAACCTGTTCAAGCTGGGCGCGAAGGTGCTGTACAACCGCATCGCCGACGTGCACGTGCGCGGGCACGCTGCGCAGGAAGAACTGAAGATCATCCAGTCGTTGGTGCGGCCGAAATACTTCGTGCCGGTGCACGGCGAGTATCGGCACATGGTGCTGCACGCGCAGGTCGCGGAATCGATGAATCAGGGGACGGAGACGTTCATCCTGATCGACGGCGACGTGCTGGAGATCACGAAGGATTCGGCCACTTTCGGCGAGCACATCGACGCGGACTACGTCTACGTCGATGGGTTGGGCGTGGGCGACGTCGACCACGTGGTGCTGCGCGACCGCAAGCACCTGGCGTCGGACGGCATCGTCGTGGTGATCTTGCCGATGGCGAAGAACACGGGCCGTATCGCGGGCCCGGTCGAGGTGGTGTCGCGCGGGTTCGTCGATATGGACGAGCGCGAGGAGTTGATCGGCAGGACGCGGGAGCACGTCAAGAAGACGTTGCAGGGCGCTGACCACACGCTGGAGTGGGGGGCGGTACACACCGAGGTGAAGGAGACGGTCGCGAAGTTCCTGTACGATGAGACGAGGCGGCGCCCGATGGTGCTGCCGGTGCGCGTGGAGGTCTGAGCAAGTTGGCCGCACGGACGCGAGCAAAGCCGTCAGGTCGGGCGCGGGGCAAGTCGCCAGTGAAGGCCGTGGGCAAGCGGCGGAGCGGCCAGTCGGCGTACCAGACCCTCCACGGCCTGCTGATCCGGCGCGAGAGCATCGGCGTGGTGCTGATCTTGCTGGCGCTGTTGGCGGTGCCGTGGCTCGTGCCGTTCACGGCCGGGCTGGCAGATGCGCGCAACCGATTCGTCGAGACGTTCGGGCTGCTGATCTTCGCCTGGATCGCGCTGCTCCTGTACGCGGGCTGGCTGGTCGTCCGTGACGAACAGTCGACGCTGTGGCGGGACTGGAAGCCGGCCGTTATCGCGTTGCTGTCGGGGCTGTTCCTGGTGGGTTTCTTCGGCTTCTTCCGTCCTGACTGGAGTTTGGGCGACGTTTCGCTTTCCGCGCACACCGCGGGCGGAGACCTGGGGCATCGGCTGGCGGCGAACCCGGCCGGCGTGCTTGCGTGGCTTGCGGCCGGCATCGCGGCGTTCTCACTCGCGTTCCCGCAGCTCGCTGCCGCCACGGTGCAGAACTCGCCTGGCGCGATGCGGCGCGTGTGGAGATGGCAGATCCCGCAGAGGTCAGTGCACAACGCACGGCGTGCGTTCGAGTTCATCTTCCCGACGAAGCCAGCGCCGAAGGGTTCCGTGAAAGTGCCGCTGGACTCCGAGATGTGGGCGCGGACCTCCGGAGCCGTGGCCGATCCCGTCGAGGACGAAGAGCTGGAACCCGAAGATGAGCCGGTGCAAGCGTCGCTGTTCCCGGAGCTCGACGCAAAGGACGAGGACGCGCCGGCGGTGACGACGGATGAGCGCGGCAACCGGCGCTCTCGCGACGGATGGCAGCTGCCGGCGATGGACGTGCTCATCGACAAGGCGCCCGCCGTGAGCGGCACGGCCGATAACGCGCAGCGCGCGGCCTTGATCGAGGACACGCTGGCGAGCTTTGGCGTGGACGCGCGGGTGGTGCAAGTGAACGAAGGGCCGACGGTGACGCAGTTCGGCATCGAGCCGGGCTGGGAGGTCAAGACGCGCAACGTCGTGGAGCGCGACAAGGACAACAAGCCGATCATCGACAGCAACGGACAGCAAAAGACGCGCGTCGAAGAGGTGTCGCGGACGCGGATACGCGTGCAGCAGATCACATCGCTGGCGAACGACCTGGCGCTGGCGCTGGCGGCGCCGTCGATCCGGATAGAGGCACCGGTGCCGGGCAAACCGGTGCTGGGCATTGAGGTGCCGAACACGAGCAAGTCGCTCGTCACGCTGCGGAGCGTCGTCGAGAGCCAGCAGTTCCAGAAGGCCGGGCAGAAAAGCAAGCTGACCCTGGCGCTGGGGCAGAGCGTATCGGGCGAGCCGATCGTCGCGGACCTGGCGCGGATGCCGCACCTGCTGATAGCCGGCACGACGGGGTCGGGCAAGTCGGTCTGCATGAACGCGATCATCTCGTGCATCCTGATGCACGCGTCGCCGGCGGAAGTGCGGTTCGTGATGATCGACCCGAAGCGCGTGGAGCTGTCGGCGTTCGCGCCGATCCCGCACCTGGCGTTCTCGAATATCGTTGTGGAGATGGACAAGGTGGTGGGGACGCTGCAGGCGGTGATCCACGAGATGGAGTCGCGCTACCGGCGGTTCGCGGCGATCGCGGTGCGGAACATCGACGGCTACAACCGGAGCCCGCGCTCGACGGACAGGATGCCGTACTGGGTCGTGGTGATCGACGAGCTGGCGGACCTGATGATGGCGGCGCCATTCGAGGTCGAGCGGCAGATCTGCCGGCTGGCGCAGCTGGCGCGCGCGACGGGCATCCACCTCGTGGTTGCGACGCAGCGGCCGTCGGTCGACGTCATCACGGGGCTGATCAAGGCGAACTTTCCGACGCGCATCGCGTTCGCGGTGAGCTCGCAGGTGGACTCGCGGACGATCCTGGACATGTCGGGCGCGGAGAAGCTGCTGGGGCGTGGCGACATGTTGTACATGGCGCCGGACGCGGCGAAGCCAAAGCGGCTGCAGGGCGTGTTTGTGTCGGACGAAGAGATCGAGCGGCTGGTCGAGTTCTGGACGCAGGAGCGGTTCGCGGACATCGACCGGCCGACGTTCGACCACCTGTACGCCGAGGCGAAGGCGGAGTTGGAGCGAGAGGGCGCGAGCGATGACATGTTCGAGCAGGCG
Source organism: Chloroflexota bacterium (assembly GCA_038066315.1). Classification (GTDB taxonomy): domain Bacteria; phylum Chloroflexota; class Dehalococcoidia; order DSTF01; family JACRBR01; genus JANXYW01. The sequence goes on from JBBTPG010000176.1 coordinate 8,902, forward strand.
AAGGAGCTGGCGTTCGAGCACAACCGCATCTCGACGTCGCTGATCCAGCGACGGCTGAGGCTCGGCTATCCGCGGGCGGCGCGGCTGATGGACATGCTGGAGGAAGAAGGCATCGTCGGGCCGAACGAGGGCGGCGGCTCGCGGCAGGTGTTCAACCCGGAAGAGAAGCCGATGTTCACCGAGCCGCCGGACGAGCTGCGGTTCTGATTCAATC
>JBBTPG010000177.1:0-12621 GCA_038066315.1 Chloroflexota bacterium
CGGCCTACTGCGGGGCGATCCACTGCTCGTAGTTGTACTGCGCGAGGCTGCCGATCAGCTCCGTGTGCCGGTTCCGAACGTACTTCCAGGCCGACGAGTAGCCGCTGCCGGTGAAGAGCTGGATCATCGGCCGCGCTTTGAGCATGAGGCGCTGGGCTTCGAGGAGCGTCTTCTGCCGCGTGGCGCGGTCGCTCTCGCCCCACGAGCGCTCGACGAGACGATCGATCGCGCCATCACTGAACCCGAACATGCTCGCGGTGCCGTCGGCGCCGGACGAATGGTAGAGGCGCGTCGGAATGTCCGGCGACTCATACGGCAGCTGGCCGATCACCGTCGCGTCGAACTGGCCGCGCCGGAAGTTCGTGAACCACTGCAGCAGGTCCAGCTCCTCCATAATGATATCGAGCCCGAGCGTGAGGAGCTGCTGGCGCACGACGGTCGCGACGTCGATCATCTGCGGGATGTTCGCGACCTGCATCTTGAACGACGCGCCGGACGCCCCGGCCGCCAGGAGCAGTGCTCGCGCGCCGGCGCGGCGCTCGTCGATCGGCACAGTGCCGCTGTGGGCGTCGATCACCTCCGCGCGCGGCAGCGACCAGTACCCGTCCGCGAGATGCGGATTCACAGCGCCGAGCACGTCGCCGTTGCCGAACGCGATGTCACGGATGAGGGCATCGCGGTCGATCGCCAGGTCGAGCGCACCGCGCACGCGTGGGTCGTTGAACGGCGCGCGGTCGACACGGAGTCCGAGCGAGACGCACGCGAGGCTCGGCTCCGGCGCCACCTCAACGCCGTCCGAGAACGCGCGGACGCTCTGCGCCTCGCTGTTGTCGCGGTTCGGCATCACGTCGATCTGGCGGGACTTGAACGCCGCGAGTTTCGCGTCGTCGTCCGAAAAGATCGTCCACTCCATAGCGTCGAGGTACGGGACCGGACTGCGGTGATAGCGCTCGTTGCGTACGATGCGCGCGCTTCCCGTTCGCGCGACCTGGTCGAGCAGGAACGGGCCGCTGCCAATACTCGTCGCGCTCAGATCCGTGCTGCTCTGGACCAACTCTTTGGGCAAGATCGCGCCGGCACTGATGCCGCCGAGCTCGCCAAGGGAGTAGACGTAGGGCCGGCGCGTCGTGACGCGCACCGTCGATGTATCGACCGCCTCGACCCTGTCGAGGACCGTCGTGTGCCACGTCTTGCTGGTGACGAGCGGGTTGTCGCGGTAGCGCACGATCGACGCCGCGATGTCCTCGGACGTCACATTGCGGCCGCCTACCGGCGCGATGTCCTGAAAGCGGAGGTCAGGGCGGAGCTTGAACAGGTAGGTCGTGGGATCGGGCTGCTCGACGCTGAGCGCGTGGTCCTTGATGATGGTGTCGTCGCGAGGGTCGATGTGGAGCAGGTAGCCGTAGATACGCGGGAAGATCGCGAGGCCGGTGCCGGTCTCGATTTGGGGGTCGAGGCCGGAAGCGATGGAGAGGGTCGTGCCCGTGCGGAGTACACCGCCCGATCGCGGCTGCATGGTAATCGGCGCGCTCTTCTTGCCGCCCCCGCAGCCGGCGATCGCAACGGCCGCCGCGCCCGCGGCGGCGGCGGCGCTCCCGGCGAGCATTCGCCTGCGGGAGACGCGCGTCTGCGTAGCTCTGTGCCAGTAATCGTTCACCGTCATCCAAGGCCTGTCGGGAGAAGTTCGGCGTGTGTGCGCCCGGAAGTGCGGCTACATTCATGCGAATCCCGCCGCCCGTGTCAAGATGAACATGCACCAAGGGCGCCGGCGCCGCTTGACACGGCACTGCGACCTGCATATCGTGCATCAACGGAACTCGCAGCGAAAGGGCCAGAACATTGCCGTTTCAGAAGCCCGATGCCGTCGATCAGCACATTCTCAGCATACTGGAGGACAACGGCCGCGCGACGAATCGTGAGATCGCCGAAGCCGTTGGTGTGTCCGAGGGCACCGTGCGTAATCGCATCGAGCGGCTGATCCGCGACGACATTCTGCGCATCGTCGGCGTCACGAATCCGGCGAAGCTCGGCCTCAACACCGCCGCCGTCATCAGCATCTCGGCCGAGCTCTCGCGCATCACGGACATCGCCGAGAGCATCGCCGCCGCGGACGGTGTCGTCTATGTCGGGTACACGACCGGCAACGCCGACATCATCGTGCTGGCCTTTTTCCCGACTAACGACGAGCTCACGGACTTCATGACGCAGACGCTGGCTGCCATCCCGGGCATCCTGAAGGCCGAGACGAACATCATCCTCAAGCCAGTGCGCAGCCTGTTTCCTGGCGCCACCATCAACCTCATCGGCCGGCGGCCGGCCACGCTCGTGTCGGTCTCCAAGGCGTAACCGGTCCCGCCACCACCTACGAATACAGTGGCTTGCCCGATCACCGGCGGTGCCGCATGATGGCGTGCGAGTACGCGGATAGAGACACGGCTTCCCCGGAGTGTGAGCGAATGATCGAACACGTCAGGAAAGAGCCCGCGAAGCGTGTGACAACCAACGACCACGCCGGAAGCGAGAACGGCTGGCTCCTCGAACTCTTCAAGGACGGCGCAAAGACGACCGCTTATCTGACGGCCGCGAGCCCGGGAGCGTTTAAGGGCTACCACCTGCACCGCGTGCGCGCCGCCCGCTACGTCTGCGTGCGCGGCAAGATGCGAATCATCCTGTACGCCATGGGCGCCGTCGCGAGCGGCAAGACGACGTGGACGCGAGAGGAGCACGTCCTTGACGCGTCGAAGCCGGAACGCCTGTTCATCCCGAAAGACGTCGCCACCGGCCTCGAAAACATCGGTGATGAAGAAGGCTGGCTGATCAACTATCCTGATCCTGCCTATGACCCGGAGCTCAAGGACGAGCAGGTCGAATACACGCAGGCGGACCTCGAAGCGGGCGTGGTGAAGTAGCGTTGGATCGTACGCAAGACCTTCAGACGGCGTTGCGGCGCATAGGCGCTGGCTTCAGCGGCACGTGGACGGCCGCCGTCACTGATCTCACGAGCGGCGAGCACTTCGGCATCGACGAGGATCAGGTGATGCCGACGGCATCGCTGATCAAAGTACCCGTCCTGGTGGCGCTATATGCGGCGGTCCACGCCGGCCTCCTTCGCCTCGACGATCAAACGCGATACGAGGAGCAGCACTACTGCCGCGGCTCGGGCGTGCTCCAGCACCTCGCGCCGGGCACGCGGATGACGGTGCGCGACGCCGCCGTGTTGATGATGATCATCTCGGACAACGCCGCCACGAACATGTGCGTCGATCTCGTCGGCCTCGAGCAAGTGAACGAGGCGATGCGCGCGATGGGCTTCCCGCGGACGCGCCTCTTTCAGCGCTGGGGCGATCGCGCAGCGGGACTCGACTCACGCAAGATGTGGGTGAGCACGGCCGGCGATATCTGCGGGCTGATGACGCTGATCGCCCGGCACGAAGCCGTGTCGGCCGAGGCCTCGGAGGACATGCTGCGGATCATGCGGCGTAGCGACGGCCGCGCCGAGCTGTCGCACCTCTTGCCGTGGAACGAGATGAACATGCTCGAGGATCCGCGCCACAATTGGGTGGCGGAGAAGGGCGGAGCGTTCATCAATGGCATCCGGACTGGCGGCTCGATCTTCCACAGCGAGCGCGGTCACTTCGTCATGTCGGTGTTCGGCGAGGGGATGCTCGCTGGCGCGAACGGCCGTGAGGCGGAAGGTAACCGGCTGCTCTGGGAGATGGGCAAGGCGGCCTGGGACGCGCTCGCCTAGCGGTTGCTGGTCTTGACGCGTCAGGTGTCGGCGTGCTCGCGGAGTGCCGCGTCGATCGTGTCGATAGCGGCAACCACCTGCTGCGACTCCTCACCGCCCGTCGCGGCGACCGCGTCAAGGAAGATAAGATCGTCCTTCAGCGCGTCGCCCGTCGCGCGCAGGCGATCGGAGCCAATCTCGAACGAGCCGAGCAACGCATCCACCAGCGACTTGAGCGACTGCCGGTGCAGCTTGTAATCGACGATCGCCTGGCGCATTCGCGCGATCAGCTGCTCGTCCCGCCCGGATGCATCACCATCGACTCGGACTGCCGGCGGCGCACCGACGACCCTGGCCGGCGCACCGACCACCGTCACGTTTGGCGGTACGTCGTGGACGACCACGGCGTTCGCGCCGATGCGGACGTGGTCGCCAACGGTGATGGGCCCGAGTACCTTCGCGCCCGTGCCGATGTGGACGTGGTCGCCGATCGTCGGCCCTTCGACGCTGAACCCCAGCTTCTTGCTGTTCGAAAGGCCGATCGTCACCCACGGGTTGATCTGGCAGTTCTTGCCGATGCTGGTGCGGCCGTCGATGATGACGTTGCCATGCGTCATCATCAGCCCCGGACCGATCTCCACCCGGTTGCCTATCGAGACGCGGAAGATCGAGCGCGAGAGCATGTCGCAGACGCCAGGCAGAAGCGGGACGCCCGCAGCGCGCAGCCGCACCTTCGCGCGGAAGAGCCACGCGGCGAGCCAGCTCTCCGCGAACGCGATCGTGAACCACCGCCTCAAGCGCGCGATGCGGTTCGCCCACACCGGCCGCTCGGGGATCGGCGCGAAGGTGAAGAGGACGTAGGCGTCGTAGTCCTGGTTCAGCGTGCCGGCCATGGAGCAGCACCCGGCTTTCGCCAGACCGAGATGATCATGTCGGAGTGTTGCGGCCGGTGCCGCGCCAAGCGGTCGAGGCCGGACCAGATCGCCTGCGCCGCGCGTCCGGGCAGCCGGTCGAGGATGCTGCCGTAGCGCGAGAACAACCAGAGCATCGAGATGCCGAAGCAGCGGTCCAGCTCCAGCCAATCGCCGCCAAGCGATCGCACGTACGGCAGGTCGCCTTTCACGTTGTGGTCCTCAGGGATCTCCCAGTACGGCCGCCACGCGGGCCGCGGGCGGCCCAGCCTCCGCATTAGCCGGTCCGTCGTGCGCCCGAGCTTGCAAGACACGCTCTCGAAGTTCGCCAGCGCGATGACAACGCGCCCGCCTGGCCGGGTGATCCGCGCCGCCTCGCGCATGAAGGCGTACGGCTCGGCGAAGTGGTCCAGCGACCCCTGGCAGATCACCCGGTCGAAGGACGCGTCCGCGAATGGCAGCTCCTCGGCGATGCTTCGGACCATCTCGGCGGTGCTTTGTGGCTGCACGTACCGGCCCACGCCGATCATCTCCATCGACGCTTCCGCGCCGATTGACCGGCATCCGCGCTCGGCGATGCGCATGGCGACGCGGCCCGTGCCACACGCCACGTCGAGCACGCGCCCGCCGCGCACTTCCGTAGCGAGGTCGGCCATCGCGTGTTCGATCGCGCGGTAGAGATAGTGCGAATCGCGATGCGTGCCCGCGTGGAAATCGTCGATCGAATAGGTCAGGTCGAAGTCTGGCTTCTGCGTCTCGATAGTCATGAAACGTCCGTCCCGCCGGACGCGCCGTTGGAAGCGACCGCGGATGCGACTGCTGGCCCCTTCCGCGAAGCGCTCTGGTGGACCGCCGACAACACGACGTCAAACTCCTCGAAGCCGCCGAAGAGGTTGGCGAACCAGCGCTCGAACCGATACTGGCTGCCGCGGCTGCTGTTCGCCAGCTTCTCGATGAACTGCGCGAACGGGCCGCGTGCAAGCGCCAGACCGGCATCGTCGCCGCGCTGTCCCGCGACACGTAGTCGCGCACGCTCCACGGAGAACGCCGCCGGCGTCGGCGCGTCCCAGGGTTTACTGCGCGGGTCATAGTAGCTGAACGTGTTGAGGGTCAACGCCGGACGCGCGCGCGCATCGCGCGATGCGGCGATGGCGGATGACGCGTGTGGCAGCGTCATGTGGATCAGCGCCCCCGGTTTGCTCACCCGCCACAACTCGTCGAGCGTCGCGGCGATATCGTCTCGATACATGATTGTTCGGCCGATAAAGAGTTCGTCGACGCTGGCATCTTGGAACGGAAGGTGCGGCCCCGCCTGCGCGATGAACGTCACGCCGGGCGCGGCGAACGCGTTGATGCGCATCGCGCGCGCGGCGCTCTTCGCGCGGCCCGTGAAGTCCAGCCGCACCATCATGATGTGGCCACCTGCGCGACCTTCAGCTCCTGCTGCTCCTCCGGCCGCAACGCGAGCAGCGCTTCGACCCGCGCCAGGTAGTTGTGCACAACCTGCGCCGGCTTTCCTTCGTCGGTGATGCGCCCGCGCTCGATGAGGATGCCGCGGTCACAGAACTTCGGCAGGTTCAGCATGTCGTGTGTGACGAGGACCATCGTCACGCCGTTTGCGCGCAACCGGTGGATGTGGTCCATGCATTTCGTCTGGAACTGCGCGTCGCCCACTGCCAGCACCTCATCGATGAGCAGCACTTCCGGCTGTACGTGCACCGCGACGGAAAAGCCCAGCCGAAAGAACATGCCCGACGAGTACGTCCGCATGGGCTGATCGATGAAATCGCCGAGCTCCGAGAATTCGATGATCTGCGGAAGCACGGCCCGCGCTTCCTTCAACGTAAGCCCGAGAAGCACCGCGTTCAGGATCGCGTTCTCGCGACCCGTGATCTGCGGGTGAAATCCCGAGCCCAGTTCGAGCATCGCGGAGACGCGGCCGTTGATCGTCACCTTGCCCGACGTCGGTGGCGTGATGCCGGACATGACGCGAAGCGTCGTGCTCTTACCGCTGCCGTTCGGGCCGATGATGCCCAGGCTCTCGCCCCGCCACACGCGCAGGTTCACCTGGTCCAACGCTACGAACGGGCGCCGGGCGTTGGAGAGGAAGCGCGGCAGGTGGAGCAGCATGGACTTGATGTCCGTGGCTTCCTTCTGGAGCGAGAGCGAATAGTGCTTCGAAACATTTTCGAACGCGATCGCAATGTCGCCGCCGATCTCAGAGCGCATCGGCGAACCCTCCCTGCATCTTGCGGAAGGAGAACGAGCCGAGCGCGGCGATGCCGGCAGCGAACAGCAGCGCCGGCGCCAGGTCCGCGCCGGGCAGCTGGTTGTGCAGGAACAGATTCCGCCAACCCTCGATCAGCGATGCCATGGGATTGAGCAGCACCCAGTTATGATACTTCTCCGGGACGATAGAGAGCGGGTAGATGACGGGTGTGAGATAGAACCAGATCAGCCCGACGAAGACGTCGGTCAGGTGTTCGAGGTCCCGGAAGTACACGTCGATCGAAGCGATGAAGAGGACGACACCCATGATCAGCACCGCCTCCACGAGCAGGAGATACGGGACGCCGATGAGCCAGGTCCAATTCGGCGTGTAGCCGCCCACAAGCAGGAGCAGCACCAGCACCGGGATCGAGAACGCATATTGCACGCCGTTGTTGAGCACCGTTGCGAGCGGCAGCACGAAGCGCGGGAAGTACACCTTCTTGATCAGCGCGCCGTTCCCGGCGAACGAGCCGACGGCGAGCAAGAGCGACGTCTGGAACCACGTCCAGGGGAAGAGTCCGGCGAGCAGGACCAGGTGATAGTCCTCAACCTCGATACGGATGAACTTGCGCAGGACGACGAAGAGCACCGCTCCCTGCAGCAGGGGCCGGATGAGAGACCAGAGGAACCCGAAGATGGTGTCCTGATAGCGGAGCTTGAGTTCGCGGAACGTGAGAAGGTAGAGCAGGTCCCACGATCTCCGCACCTGGCGATTGATACTCACACCCCCGTCCTTGGCAGGCCGATATCGCCCCGTAGCGTAGCACATCCGGCGTCGTATCAGACCTCATCCGACGGGGCACGAATGGTTCCGAACGCAGCGAAGCTCCCGTCATAACGGGAGCCTCGAAACGTTCTCGGGTGCGGGCCGCCTGCGCTACTCCGGGTCGAGGAACGGCGAGAACTGGTCGGTCATGCGCTCGCGGCGCTCGCCCAGTCCGGCCACTTGCAGCCGGTGCATGTACTCGTTCACCTGACGCTTGCGGACCGCCAGCAACTTCCTCAGACCTTCGTCCATGTGGTCCCTGCCGCCGCCGAGCAGGATCGCAAGCGACTCGATCGAACCGCCCGTGGCGGTCACGCCGGTGCCCGCGAAGATCTCCTCGCCGGAGTCGAGGTAACTGTGAATCTCCTCACGCCGCTCCGGCTCCGTCTCCAGGATGTGCTTCATGTGCATGACCCCGAACGACACGTGGCGCGACTCGTCCTGCACCGCGAGGCGGAACATCCGCTTCTCCGCCTCGTTGTGCGACAGCAGCTCGCCCGAGCGGAACAGCGTCTGGATGAATCCCTCGCCGATGATGTGCATGATCGCCGACATCTCGGTGAAGTCGCGTGCGGCGATGATGCTGCGCAGGCCGGATCCCGGCCCGCCGCTCATCAGGCCGCCGCCGTTGGCAAGCGCTCGCTTGCGGAACACGTCGAGGTGCCGCGCCTCGTCCATGATCTGGCTTGCCAGGTACAGCTTCACTTCGTAGTGCTCGTTGCTGATGCTCGGGAGCCACTGGCCCGGCGTGTCGCCGGCGATAAACTCCACTTCGGTGAGAAAGGTGCAGAGCTGACTCATCGCCAGCTCGATGTCTTCGGGCAGCTCTTCGAGCGTGTCCCACGGGATGTCGGTAGCGGAACTCCACTGGCGCTGCACCGCCTCTTCGTAGAGGAGCGTCGCGTTTTTCGCCCAGACGTCGTCCTTCTTCAGCGTGTAGCCGATGTGCGGGACGCCCCGGCGCGCAACGGCGCCGCGCGGCCGCATCGTCTGATCGCCGGCCGTCGGCGGCACTTCCCCGTACGGCCCGACGTTGATTTCGTCGAGTGTGAGCCCGCGCTTGCCGGGCTTCGCGGCGATACCCCAATCCGCCGGCGACTCGAGCCAGGAGAGATCGAGGTCGTCGGGAAGGGGCGTCTCTTGCAGGAGCATCGCCGAGGTGTCAACCGCCATTACGTACACAAACTCCTCCGCCACGGGGGCGACTCGTTAGCTAAGTGTGTTCGAAGATTACGACGTTCGGCCCATGCCGGCGTAGGGCCGATCGGCCCTACGTTGAGCCGGAAGCACGATAATTCGATCAGCCGATGCACCACGTGAGACCGTGCGGAGACCTGGCGGCTCAGCACTTCCCCGTCGCGACGACCTGCTCGCAGGTCGAGACCTGCTTGATCTCGACGCTGCCCACCATGCCGAACGGCTGCATGAACTTCTCCACGGGCTCCCGTGAATCGGCCTCGAGGACCATGTTCGTTATGTGCTCGCCGGGATGGACGACATCCGCGTGGATCTTGATGCCGAACGTGGCGGCGTTCGCCTGGCTGACGTGCTTCCCGAGCATCTGCATCATCTCGGGCTGCTGCGTCGGGCACGTTTCGAGGGTGTGCTTATGTTCGACGAAGTAGAGCGGCATCGCGTTCCCTCCTGTAGCTGACTCGGCTCGTAGATGGAGTATTAACTATCAGTGTGCCGGATTTGTGCGGAGAGGACAAAGCCGCGAGACGAAAAATTGGTCGAGAAAGAGAGGTCCTACGATGCGAGCTTCAGCACGGCACCCGCGGTGGGGATTCCTTCGCGCTCCGCGGTCATCGGCGCCGCTGGGAGGATCGCTGGCGGATCGGTTCGGACGAACCAGTGGCGTTGCCCGCCCTCCCATCGCGTCTGTAGCCGCCCCGTCAGCCGGATCCCACCGATATCGATGGCGACGCGATGTCTTCCCTGGTTGAAGTAGTAGTCGAGCAGCGCGCCGTCGTCGACGCCCGCCAGGGCGAGCAGCCGCGGGTCGGGGCTGGACCGGACGGCTGCGCCGCTTACCGTGAGATCGTGGTCGTCGAGGACGGCGATCATGCCGACTCCGAAGGTGAAGCCGAGTCACCAGTGCCTCTAAGTGTGCCTCGCCGGCGCAAGCAGTACACCGGCCGATCGGGCCCTGTGTGAGAGGCCGTTTGGTGTTGATTGCCTGGGCCGCGCGTGGTCGCGTCTCGCCCGTGCAGGCTTCGATGCTCGTGCCCGGCGGCATCCCCTGCTTTGGGCGCCCCCGGGCTGCCGAGCACCTGTCGATGCGTCGTGGCGGCTTCGGTCGGCCGGTCGTACTCCGAGGTCGCGAATTGGAGGCGCGTGCCGGGTCGTAGTATGATACGGCAACGCGCCAGAAGGCCGCGCAAGGGCGCCGCGACAGACGGAATCGCAATGATGCGGACCTTGAGAGCCCGGTTCGGTGCGGGCGAGGGCGAGTCCGGCTCCGGACGCGCGGCGTTGGAGCCGCCGAGCCTTGCGATGGCCGCATCCGTCGTCGCGCTCGGGTTCCTTGGAAGCCGCCTGCTCGGGCTCGTGCGCACGGTGGCGATCGCTCACCAGTTCGGCACCAGTCCGGACCTCGACGCGTACTTCGTCGCCTTCCGCATTCCCGACCTGATCTTCCAGTTGCTCGCCGGTGCGACGCTGGGCAGCGCCTTCATCCCGACGTTCGCGCGCGTCGTCACGGACCACGGCGACCGCGAGGGTTGGCGCCTCGCTTCCGGCGTGCTCAACCTGCTGTTTGCGGCGACGCTGTTGTTCGCGCTCGTCGGGCTGCTCCTCGCCCCGCTGCTGGTGCCCCTGACGGCGCCCGGCCTGGGCGACGAGACGGGGCAGCACAAAGAGCTGACGTCGCTCGCGGTCGACCTGACGCGCATCATGATGCTGTCGCCGCTGCTGTTCGCGGTGAGCGGGATGTTCATGGGCATCCTCAACGCGCGGCATCACTTCCTCGCGCCGGCGTTCGCGCCCATGTTCTACAACGCGGCGATCATCGTCGGCGCGCTGATCTCCAGCGACGTGAAGGTGCTGGCAATTTGCGTCGTGCTGGGCGCCGCGCTGCACCTCGCCGTGCAGTTGCCGGCGCTGCGTCTCGTCGGTATGCGATGGCAGCCCGTGTGGGACTGGCGCGACAAGGCCGTGCGCGAGGTGGGGCGGCTGATGGGGCCGCGCGTCATCGGCCTCGCCGCCTTCCACCTGAACTTCGTCGTCGCGACGTTCTTCGCGTCCACCGTCGGCTCGGGCGCGATCTCCGCTGTGAACTACGCGTGGCTCGTCGTGATGACGCCGCTGGGCCTCTTCGGCATGGCGATCTCGACGGCGGTGTTCCCGCGCATGGCCGAGCAGGCGGCGCGCGACGAAGGGCAGCTGCAGGAGACTGTCTCGAAGGCGCTTCGGCTGATCTTGTACCTGACGATCCCGGCGAGCGTCGGCCTCGTCATCCTCGCGAAGCCGATCACCGCATTCCTGCTGCGCAGCGGCTCCTTCGACGCGACGTCGACGGACCTTGTGGTGTCGGCGCTCGTCTTCTACTCGATCGCGTTGTTCGCGCACGCCGGCATCGAGATCTTGAGCCGCGGCTACTACGCGCTCAGCGACACCCGCACCCCCGTCGCGTTCGCGGTCGTCTCGATGATCGTGAACCTGGTGCTGTCGCTGGTGCTCGTGTGGCCGTTTGGCATCAAGGGGCTGGCGGCGGCGCTCTCGGTCGCGACGATCGTCGAGTTTACCCTGCTGATCAGCAACCTGGAGCGCCGGCTCGGCGGCCTCGATGCGGGACACCTCGTCTTCTCGCTCACGCGCACGATCGTTTCGAGCGTGCTGATGGCGGAAGTGATGCTGCTATGGCTGGCGCTGCTGCGGCTCGCCGGACTGCTCGACCTCGGGCGCAAGCCGCAGGCGGCGTTCGCCGTCGTGGGCGCCCTGGCGCTGGGGACGGCCGCATTCTTCGTGACGAGCCTCATCCTCCGCAGCGAGGAGGAGGACTTGCTGGTGCAGCGGCTGACCCTGCCTGCGCGGATTCGGGCATCTCTGGGCGGATGAAGGATAGGCGTTCCCCCCGGCTTGTGAGGCTTCCAGCCGGGTCGATATACTTCGGCAGGTGGTCACGGGCTTGGCATGAATCGGGTGCGGCCTTGCGGGCCGCACATTTGTTGTCCCCGAGGGAAGAGGTCGTTCATTGAGCTTTGTAGACAAGACCCTGGTATGCCGCGATTGCAAGCAGAACTTCACCTTCACCGCCGGTGAGCAGGAGTTCTACGCGAACAAGGGCTTGCAGAACGAGCCGGTGCGCTGCTCGTCCTGCCGTTCGAACCGCAAGTCGACGCGCACCAGCGAGCCGGAAGAGGGATACGTGCGCTACGGCGTGTTCGCCAGCTTCGGCGGCCGGACACCCCGGCAGATGCACCCCGCCACGTGCGCCGAATGCGGCATGATGACGGAGGTGCCCTTCCAGCCGCGCGGTGACCGCCCCGTCTACTGCAGCGCCTGTTATTCGAAGGTGCGCCCGCCAGAGTCGGAGGGCTCATCCGAGCGCGTGAGCTAGCCGCGATCCGGCGTCCTCTGACAGCTTGAAGGTCTCAGTGAAATCGAGGCACGTCCACCCGTGGCACGCAGCCAGGATAGATACCGGCTACGCGATGGCCGACAGTGCGTCGGCCGCGTCGTACGCCTGGGGGAAGAGGATGTCGCGCTTCTCACCGATATCGGCGTCAGCCTGGCGCAGGCAGTCTTCGCAGAAGCGGGCATCGGTGTATGCGGCGTGGCAGCGGTCACAGAGGTTCAGCGTGGATGCGGCGGTGCTCCACGAAACGATCTTGATGCTTGGTTCGAAGTAGCCGCTCACCGCGTTCCTGCCAGCACCGGCACACGCCGATGCTCGTACGGGAAGTATAACGCCCGCTGACCGTGATCGTAACGTCCGGCGTGCC